>DASXUF010000047.1 GCA_036504975.1 Candidatus Binatia bacterium
AGAAACGAAGGGAGAAGGCATCTCGCGCAAAGACGCAAAGTCCGCCAACGCTCCTCAAATCCCCCTGTTTCCCCCTTTGTCAAAGGGGGATGAAAGGGGATTTCTGAATTTCTTTGCGTGCTTGGCGTCTTGGCGCGATAACTTAAACTTCGTGCTCTTCGTGACCTTCGTGGTGAAATGTTTGTTTCTACTTTGGTTGCGGCGTAGCCGCGCTGTGCTATTCGTGGTGATAAACTTTTTGACCACGAAGGAGAAGCACACGAAGGAAGTGACGCCCAGGAATAAAGCGTTCGAAGCACGAAAACTGTTTTTTCAGCGCGTGCTAGAACACTCGGTCCCAAAGACGCCAGATGATATTGGACTGTTGAATATCCTGGTTCGATATCAAATTGAATTTTCCGACCGGCTTGTCGCCGAGCATCAGCGTCAGCTCGCCGAGCTTGTCGCCCTTCTTGAGCGGCGCCCATACGGGACTGCTCAACTGAACGGTCGTCTTGAGCGCCTTCTCGTCCGCCCGCTTGACCAGGATCTGCGCCGGCGCGCCGACGACCGCGAGAAGCGATTTTATCTGGCCGCCTTTGATTCGGACCTCCTGCTTGACCGTCTCGCCGGGCTTCATCACCGTCACCATCTTGTATTCGCCGAAGCCGCTCGTGAGCAGTCGCGCCGCCTCGCGGAAGCGAATCTTGTTGGTGGGCGAGCCGAGCGTCACCGAAATAAGTCGCAGACCGTCGCGCTCGGCGGTCGCCGCGAGATTGAAGCCGGCCTCGTGATAGGAGCCGGTCTTGAGACCGTCCGCGCCGGGAAATTTTCCGATGAGATGGTTGGTGTTTTCCAGCACGAACCTTCCGTCGCGGAAACTCTCCTTCGCCGTCGATGCCCATTTGAGGATTTCGGGATGTTTGACGAGCTCTCGCGCCAGGAGCGCCGTATCGTACGCGCTGGTCACGTCGGATTGCTGGTCTCTTTCAGGCGGGAGGCCGTGCGCGTTGTAATACTTCGTATCCTTGAGACCGAGCTCCTGCGCGCGCTGGTTCATGATCACCACGAACGCGTCGGCGTCGCCCGCGATTTTTTCAGCCACCGCCTCGGACGCGTCGTTGGCGGAATGGATCGCGATCGCCTTCATCATTTCTTCGAGAGTGAACTTTTCCCCCTGCTTCAAATAGACCTGAGAGCCGCCCATCTTGCTGGCGCGGGCCGACACCTCGACGGGATCGGTCAAGGCCAGCGAGCCCTGCTTGACCTTTTCCATGACGATCAGCATCAGCATCATTTTCGTGAGCGAAGCCGGCGGCCAAGGCTTGTGACCGTCCTGCTCGAAAAGAATTTGCCCCGTTTTCGGCTCCATCAGAACCGCCGCGCTGTACGGAGCTTCCTTCTCTTCGACGGTCTTCCGCCCGCGACGGCCCTGCGCGTCCGCGGCCGGAGCAAGACCCTGGAGAAAAAACACGGCCGCCAACAAAACGATGCCCAAACGGATAAATTTATTTCCTGACATTCTCTTGCGCGCCTCCCTTATAGAACGAGTTCTTGCGAGCCGGCTGGAGAACCGGCTTAGGCGCTATTGTACTTTATCTGGCAAAAGCTGACAAGAATTATTCCAGGAGCAGCGCGTCTCAAGTCTCTGGCACGAGCCTGCCGTCTTCGTGGGCGAAGGACCGGCCGCTCTGGTCCATCGGCAGCTCGGCCGCGAGCACGAATCCCTTGCCTAAGATCTCCGGGCCGGGCAGACGCCGGAGCGCCTCCTCCGGCGCACTCTCCGTGGCGATGGGAACGCGCGGCGAAAAGATTACGACGCAAACATTCGACTCCCGCACTTCCTCTGCGACGTAGCGCGTGAACGTGCGTATCGCCTCTTTGGTTACCATGTAAGCGCAGGCGCCGGCAGGCTTGACGCCGCCTCCGCCGTAGAGATTGATGATGTGCCCTGATTTTTTCGCCTCCATGTGAGGGAGAACGTGTTTCGTACAGAGAAAGGTCCCGCCGAGGTTCGTTTGGATGACGCGCTCCCAGAAAGCCTTGTCCATATCGGCGATGCGCGGCCAGCGCGGGATGCCCCAGGCAAAATGCGGCACGATCGCGGCGTTGTTGACGAGAACGTCGATTCGGCCGAAGCGATCGATCGCGCGCTTTACCATGTTCCGCACCTGCTCTTCGTCCCGCACATCGGCTTCGACGCCCAGAGTTTCGGTACCCCGGCTCAGCTCGCTCGCGGTCTTTTCGAGCCGCTTTTTGTCAAAGTCGGCGATCACGACTTTCGCCTTCTCGTCGACAAAGGTTTTCGCCGCATGGCGGCCAATGCCCTGGCCGCCGCCGGTAACGACCACTACTTTTCCTTCAAGCATGGAACACCTCCTAAACTACAAAGATGAAAGCGGAAAGCATGTCCTGAGCGCAGTCGAAGGGATGAAAGCTGAAATCCGCCTGTCCACCCTCCTGGAAAGGCAAAGATGAGACTTAAAAAACTGAAATTTACAGACCGTACAGGCCTTCTCGAAACGGCTTGTTGTGCCGCCTCCAAGTTGTACTTCAAACCGATTGGCCCAAGCAACCATCAATTGCTAATATGACGGCATGGATTGGAAGGAAAACCTTATTACCGGCTCCGAAGAGATTCGGAAGTTGATCTTAGGGACCAAACGCGTCGCAGTCCTCGGCATCAAAACCGAGAAACAGGTTTCGCAGCCGGCGTTCTATGTCCCAGAATATCTTCTCGCCGCCGGATTCGAGGTGATTCCGGTGCCGGTCTATTATCCCGACGTGAGGGAAATTCTCGGCAACAAAGTCTTTCGCCGTCTGATCGATATCCCCGGCGAGATCGACCTCGTCGACGTCTTCCGCCGCTCCCACGACGTTCCCGGTCACCTGGCGGACATACTGGCGAAAAAACCGAAGGCAGTCTGGTTTCAGTCGGGAATAAGAAACGACGAAGCGGCGGAGAAGCTGGCGAAAGCCGGAATTCAGGTGGTGCAGGACAGATGTCTCATGGTCGAACACAGAAAGGCGTGAGGCGTAAGACATGAGGCATGAGGGGGAGAAAAAACTGTTGCCTGTTGCCTCTTGCCTGTTCCTAGCCCATGACCAGGACGACTTTGCCGAAGTGGTCGCGCCCTTCGAGGTAGCGCTGGGCTGCTTTGACTTCCGCCAGCGGGAACGTGCGGTCGATGACGACTTTGAGCTTTTTCTGCCGGGCGAGGTCCAACAATGTATCGAGCTGTTTGAACTGCTCGGGACGGGCGTTCAAATAATTCGTGATCGAGAAACGGGTCGCCTTGCGCCCTTCCTCCAAAGCCGGCGGTTTTTCCGGAATCGGACCGGCGGCGCCGCCGATCGATACGAGTCTCCCGCCGGGCGCCAGCACTGAGAGGCTCTTCGTGTAAACGTCTCCCCCGACCATTTCGAAGACGATATCCACCCCTCGCCCGCTGGTGAGTCGCGAAATTTCCCGGCCGAAATCCTTCGCCGTGTAGTCGATCGCTTCGTCGACGCCCAATTCCCGGAGTCTTCTGCATTTCGCTTCGCTGCCCGCGGTCGTGAATACGCGCGCGGCGCCGAGATGCCGCGCAATTTGCACCGCCAGATGGCCGACGCCGCTGCTTCCGGCCTGAATGAGAACTTGATCGCCGGTGTCTATTTTTCCGTCTTCCTTGAGCGCGAACCAGGCCGTGAGTCCGGCGGTGGGAAGCGAAGCGGCGACAGCGGAATCGACGCCGCCGGGAACGGGACGGACGAGAGACGCTTTCGAGACTCCGTACACGGCGTAGCCGCCCTTGCCGGGATAGGCGACCACGCGCTGCCCAGCCTGGAAATCCGTCACTCCCGCGCCCAAGGCGGCTACGGGCCCCGCGAATTCTCTTCCAGGGACGATGGGGAGATCTTCAGGCGCCACGCGATAGGTCCCGCGGCGGAGTCCTATATCGGCGCGGTTTAGCGAGGCCGCTTCGATCTTGACGAGAACTTCGCCCGCGCCCGGAGCCGGAGTCGGGATTTCTCCCAGTTGGAGAACATCTTCGGAGCCGAATTGATGTATGCGAACCGCCTTCATTTGGAGCAGACCCAGTGTTTTTACCTGCTTCTTTACTATTACATCCGGATCGTCGTTGTAAAGGTAGTGCCGGCGTGTAAAATTGAAAGTATGATAACGGAGAATGATTCCAAGCTGACGCGGCGGGAGTTTCTCGCTGCCGCGGCGGCCGTGCCGCTCGTCATCGCCGAAACGATTGACGATCTAGAGGTCTTCGCCGCCACGCGCGGGCTGGAGCCGACGCCCGCTTGCAGCGACGCCGATGACGTGACGCCGCCGCAAACCGCCGGGCCTTTCTACAAACCGCGCTCGCCCGAGCGCAAGTCGCTCATCGAACCCGCCGTTCGGGGCGAGAAAATCGTTCTAGAGGGCGTTGTCCGCTCGACGAAATGCAAGCCGATCGAGCGCGCTCTCCTCGACTTCTGGCAGGCGGACGCGGGCGGAGCGTACGACAACTCCGGTTACCGGCTGCGCGGCCACCAGTTTAGCGACGGCGCAGGCAAGTACCGTTTGGAGACGATTGTTCCCGGACTTTATCCCGGACGGACGCGCCACTTTCACGTGCGAGTGCAGGCGCCGAACCGTCCCGTTCTCACGACGCAGCTTTACTTTCCGGGCGAGCCGGAGAACAAAAGGGACGGGATCTTCAGTCCTAAACTCGTGATGGCCGTGCGCGACTCGGCCGGGGGCAAGGCGGCGAATTTCGACTTTGTTCTGGTTGTCGGGTAGGCAACCGGCGACTAAAGCGACGCGACGAATTCTTCGATCGTCTCCCCGAGACGATTTTCCGTGTTGACCGTAATGTGGGATCGATCCGGAATTTCCATCAGCGGCATGAACTCTTTTCGCTGCCGCAAATAGACCTCCCGGGTGGCATCGGATACATCGTCGTTCCTTTCTTCCCTCTTTTGCAAACGGCGAAAGATCTCCCCCTCTCCCGCCCGGCACTCGATGAAAGCGACCCGGACCCCCTTGCCGGCGGCCGAATTCACAAAAAGGCGGCGCTGCTCGACGTCGCCGAAGGTCGCGTCGATGATCACGCCCTTTCCCGCTTGCAAGCGTTTCTCCGCCTCTTCCAGGAGCGTCTCGTAGGTGCGTTGCGTGAAGGACGCGCTGTAGATTCCTTCGCGGTATCCCGTCCCGGCGCGTTCCGTCGGCCGCATTCGGGCCAGCCCCTTACGCACCGTGTCCGAGCTTAGGATCTCGAATCCCGTCAAATCGCCCAGCATGCGCGCGACGGTGGACTTCCCGCTTCCCGCGAGACCGCAAACGATCAGCATCGCCGCTCGCGAAGGCCCGCGCGCATACCGGTGCGCGAGAAAGAAATAGCGGCGCGCGGCCGTGAGCGCTCGCTCGCGCTCCGTTTCTGGCACTTCTTTTTCTTCGGCTTTGAGGCTCTCGACCTTTCCTCGCACACAGGCGCGGTAGCATTTATAGAACGGCAACAGGCTCGCGAGCGCGGCGTCTTCCGCAGCCCCCGCGTATTTTGCCGCAAGGTGCTCGGACAGCGCGCCGGCGTTCAGAAAATCGAGATCCATGGCGAGAAAGCCGATCTCGGACGCCGCGTCTGCGGTGCGGAAGCTCTCGTTGAACTCGATGCAATCGAAGATCGGAATATCCTCGATAAGGCAGATGTGCTCGGCGCGAAGATCGCCGTGCCCCTCCGTGATTCTTCTCTCTCGAACCCTCGCTGCGAGCAGTCCGGCGTGCGCGCCGAGAAAGCCCAGGCTGTAGTCCCGGATTCGATGAAACATTTTCTCGCCGATCGTCCGGCCGATGAATGGACGAATCTCCTCGAAGTTTTCACCGATCCGCCGCCGGACGGCCGCGGGCGCGCCGTACAGCGCGGCTCGAGAGCTGTCGGCCGATCGATGAAACGCCGCGAGCTTCTCGATAATGGCGTCGATGTCTTCTTTACCGGCCCGCCTTTCGATCACAAGCCGGTCCAGCATCCGCTCTTCCGGCAAGCGCAGCATCTTGACCGCGTGCTCGACGGCAGGCAATCCGGAGTCCTCCGGCACAAAGCGGTTCCCGTCTCTGGCGATGGGAACGACGGCGAGATAAATCCTCGGAGCGAGGCGGCGGTTCAGCCGCAGCTCTTCGCGGCAGAAGTGACGGCGCTTTTCCAGGGTGGAGTAATCGAGGAAGGCGAACCGAACCGGCTTTTTGATCTTATAGACGTACTCGCCGGCGAGAAAGACGTACGAGATGTGCGTTTGCCTCAGCTCCACACTCGCAGGACGGTGCGGGTAGAAGCCGGGCTCCGTCATGGCGGAAACGAGCGATGGAAGTTGTTCCGTCACCTCGACGGCATGCTGGATGAAATCGCGTTGCGGCGCAAGAGCTCGGGGTCAGACGCGATCCGTCGCATCGCGTCGGGATTTTTCCGCAGCGGAGATTATTTTTTCGCCGTCTTGTATTTTTCGATCGCTGCTTTCAAGTCTTCGTATTCTTCGCACTTGCCGAACCACGGGCACGCCTTTTTCAGCGCTTGCAATTGTTTCTCGGCTTCGGCGGGCCGATTGGTTTCGAGATAAAGCTCGCCTATATATTCGTGGGCGCCGCGATGATTTCGATCGAGCTTCAGGGCCAGCCCATAGTGTTCCATGGCTTTGTCGAACTGGCCGACCTTGCGGTAGCTGTAACCGAGCAGATTGTGCACGTCGGCGTCGTCCGGGGTTTCCTGGGCGGCTTTGGTGAGATGCGCCACGCTGGATTTGAAGTCCTTGGCTTCGACCGCTTTGCGCCCGGCTTCGTAGCTCGGCGACTTGGGCCTTCTTTCGACCGAGTCATTGTCGTTGGCCCGAGCCAGGCCGCCTAGGAAAACGAGACCGAGGAGAACGGCTAAAACGGTTACCGATGGTTTCATACTGGTCGCTCCTTCCGGGGAACCCGAGAATTGCCCCTAGCGCCCCATTTCTTTAAGAACCTCTTCCGCTATGGATGCGTCTATAACATGCTCCACGGTGACGGTCTTGGAAAGACCCGCCTTGCGCTCGATTTCCAGCAGGTTCTCCACGCCCGTCTGATCGACGCGGCCGTCCCGGCTGAACGCATTCACCACCACCGCGTAGGATTCGCGCGCCATCGTTTCGTCCATCGCGAAGCGCTTGCGGATGATCTCGGTAGAGCCGGCGGCGTCCTCGCGCAAGGATCGCAGCGCCTCGATCTCGGATTTTAAAACCCGCTTGACCTGCGAGCGGTTTTGCTTGATCTTGTCCACCGTCGCGGAGAGACCCGCGAGAGGAATCGAGACGACATCCGCCGTGTTCGCCAGCGCGGCGAACCCTTCCCGCTTCATGAGAATCGAAAACGGCGGCGCGACCAGGATCGCGTCCACGCGGCGGAGCCTGAACGCCTCGACGACGAATTTCTCCTCGCCGATCGCGAGAAATTTAACGTCGCGGTCGGGATCGACGCCGAAATGCTCCAGCATCAGCCGGCCGCTGATCTGATTGGTGCCGCCGATGCTCGTGACGCCGATCACGCGGCCCTTGAGATCCTTGAAGCTTTTGATCGAGGGATGCACGACCAGGCTGAAAAACGGCGCTTTGATGCTGGTGGAAAACGCCCGCACCGGGGCGCCTCGCGCCGCGGAGCGGATCGCCGAGCCGAATACTTCGGCGTAATCGGCGTCGGTGCTGACGAGCGCGGCGATGTTCACCGCCGGACGCGCCTGCACCAGCTCGGCGTTCAAGCCGTTCCTTAAGTAAAAGCCGCGGTCCTTGGCGATGAAGGCGGCGAGAAACGAGAGCGAATTGTTCGCGTACGTGATGCGGATTCTCTCCTGCACGTCGGCAGAAAAAACCGGAATCAGGACGGCAAGTAAAAAGACTGCAAGGCAGCGAACCGATGGCGTCTTCATAACTTTTGAATTTGACGCGGAACCTGGAACTCGAAACCCGGAACTATTTTTTATACAGCTTGTCGATGTAGCCGCTCTTCTTGATCTCTTCGAGAAGGCTCGTGTCGATGAAGTCCTTGGCCTGAGGATTCTTCTCTTTCGAAGTGACGATCGAATCCAAGGCCGCCTGGATGCCCTTCAACTCGGGTATCGGGTATTCGCGCAGGCTGCCGGCAAGCCTGGCGTAAACTTCTTTGGCGGCTTGCGGATCCTCCACCCCCTCCTGCCGCATCGCCGCGAGCGCCACCTCCGGCCGGGTTTTGAAGGCGTGGATGCCGTCGATGTAGGACTCCAGCAATTTTCGCAAGGTCTCCCGCCGAGTTTGCAGAACCGCTACGGGAGCGACGATGCCGAATCGCGCGTAATCCAACGGCAGCTCCGAAAGATCCGCCAGCACTCTGCAGCACTTCGAAGCCAGCACTTTATAGACTTGCTCGGGACTCACCAGCGCTCCCTCCACGTGGCCGCCGACCAGAGCCGTGATTCGCGTCGGCGTGTTGCCCGACTGAAGAATCGCCACGTCCTTCTCGGGATTGAGCTTCAAGAAGCGCAGCGCCAGCCTCGTCGTCACGTCCGACGCCGAACCGAAGCGGCTGATCGCGATGCGCTTGCCTTTGAGATCCTCGGCCGTCTTGATGTTGCTGCGCACGATGAGATAGTGCTCGAGCCGGTTGATCGTGACCGCGATCACTCTTACGTCCAGGATGCCCGCCACCTTTGGACTGAGCTGGGCGGGCACGTCGGAATCGGTGACGATAACGTCGCCGGCGATCATCGCCTGCGACATCACGCTGCCGCTGCCGAAATAAATGGGCTTGACGTCGAGGCCGCGCTTTTGCCACAGTTTTTCTCGCTCGATCACGCGGCGCAGCGTGCCGCTGACGCCCGTGCCGCTGTAGCCCAGATGGATCGTCTCCGCGCGGGCCGTCCCGGCGGTCAGAAAGCCTGCCAGAAGAACCAGGCCGAAAACCGTCGCCATGCGCTTGTTCAAAGGCTTACCCGTCCTTTCGATATTCCTCACCGAGGTAACTCATAACTAAAAGAGACCGCGATCTGCGCCAAGAAAAACATGAGGATGGAAAACGGAATGGAACTTAAGCACGCCGCCGCCGCAGGAACCAGACGGCGACTCCCAGAGTGAAAAATCCGCCGGCGAACCACGGCCAGCGGCCCCTCAGAAACCTCACCGTCGCGTAGGCCGGGCTGCCGGCGACTTGCGCCGGCTTGCTGAAAACGGGGAGTTCTTTCGTTTCGTTGCCGCCGCCGGGAATCTTGACATTGATCGTCATCAACAGCAACAGCGGCTGCGTTCCCGACCGTACCGGGGTCACGTCCCACATCCACGGGGTCAATCCTTCCTCGCTCACAGCTTTTTCGTCATCGCCCAACGGTTGGATCTCGAAGCCGTCGCCGACAAGCCGCGCCGTGACGGAACTCCTCGCGGCGATCTCGTCCGCGCCCATGATCCCGAGTTCCTTCAGCTTGACGAGAAAATCTTCCGGCAGGTTCTCCGCAATCCGCACTTCGACCTTCTCGTGAACGCCGGCGTTCATTTGCTCGGGGGCGTTAAAGACGACGGCCTTTACGGAGAGTTTTTCCAATTCGTCGCGCGCGATCAGCGCCGACAACCGCGGCCCTCCGGGCGATCGCGCCGGCGGCGTCTTTCCCGGTGAAGGAGTCGCGACGGTTTTTAGCGCCGGTTTGGCCTCCAGGGCATAGGCGACGGGGCGGATGGCGGGTTCGGGGCAGGAAATCGGATTGCATTCCGGGCAGGCCGCCGAATCGCAGTGCAACGGAAGAATCGGACCGGCAGTTTTCTGAACGGACGGCCTGAAATCGAACACCCGCCCCACATACGGAAATTGGAATTTACAAGCGGACCCCGAGGACACGAGAATGACTAAAAGAACAAATCGTTTGATGTTGCTCACGAGATTGTCTGCCTAGTCGTTTTTGACGTGAGCGCATCTTATGCGAAAAAGAAACCGAAAAAAAGTGCCTTTCGCCTCACGCCTCTTTCACCGGCCTGTTGCCATCGACCTCCCCGCTCACTATGATTCACACCGGGAGGAGAAAGCCATGGCGAAGACAGTTGCGGTGGGCGGTCTCAAAGTCGATGAGGGACTATATAGTCTTGTGCGCGACGAGGTCGCGCCGGGCACGGGCGTGGATGCCGACGGCTTTTGGCGATCGCTCGGCGAGATCGTGAGGGATCTGGGACCGAAGAACCGGGCGCTGCTCGAAAAGCGGCACCAATTGCAAAAACAGATCGACGATTGGCACCTCGCGCGCAAAGGCCGGCCGTTCGAGCTCGAAGCGTACAAGTCGTTTCTGAAAGCGATCGGCTACCTCGTTCCGGAAGGCGAGGATTTTAACGCGGCGACCGCCGGCGTCGATCCGGAGATAACGGCGATTGCCGGCGCGCAGTTGGTCGTGCCGCTCGACAACGCCCGCTACGCGCTCAACGCGGCGAACGCGCGCTGGGGTAGCCTTTACGACGCGCTCTACGGCACCAACGTGATTCCGGAAGACGGCGGCGCCGAGAAGGGCGAAAGTTATAACCCCCGCCGCGGCGCCAAGGTGATCGCCTACACGGAAGCGTTTCTAGACAAGGTCATCGGCCTGGAGCGGGGAAGCTTTTCGGATGTCACGCGATTTTTTCTCAAGGATGCCGGGGGAAAGAAGCAGCTCGCCGCGACGCTGAAGAATGGCGGCACGGTGGGCCTGGCGGAGCCGGGGAAATTCGCCGGGTATCAGGAAAAAAACGGCGAGCTGGCGAGCGTGCTGCTCAGCAACCATCATTCGCACATCGAAATCCGGATCGACCGCAGTCATCCCATCGGCAAGACGCACCCGGCGGGCGTGAAAGACGTGGTGCTGGAAGCGGCGATCACGACGATCGAGGATTGCGAGGACGCCGTCGCCGCGGTCGACGCCGCCGACAAAGTCGTCGTCTATCGCCACTGGTGCGGCATCATGAAGGGCACGCTCGAAGCGACCTTCGAAAAAAACGGCCGGCCCCTGAATCGCGCGTTGAATCCTGACAAAACCTTTATGACGCCGGCGGGAGGGAAGCTCACGCTGCCGGGAAGAAGCTTGCTGCTCGTGCGGAACGTCGGCATCCACATGTACACCGACGCCGTGACGACGAGCAACGGCGAAGAAGTTCCCGAGGGATTTCTCGACGCGGCGGTGACGGTTTTGGCCGCGCTGCATGATCTTAAGGGGAAAAATAAAGGCGCCAATAGTAGAGCGGGAAGCGTTTATATTGTGAAGCCGAAGCAGCACGGGCCGGAAGAAGTCGCCGCGACCGTGGAGCTTTTCGAGCGCGTGGAAAAGGCGCTCGGCTTGAAGCGAAACTCGCTCAAGATCGGCATCATGGATGAAGAGCGGCGCACGACGGTCAATTTAAAAGAATGCATCCGCGCGGCGAAGGAGCGCGTGGTGTTCATCAACACCGGCTTTTTGGATCGCACGGGCGACGAGATCCACACCAGCATGGAGCTGGGCGCGATGCTGCCGAAGGAAGAGATCAAAGCACAGCCGTGGATCAAGGCTTACGAAGATTGGAACGTGGACATCGGCATCGAGACCGGTCTGCCGGGAAAAGCGCAGATCGGCAAAGGGATGTGGACGGCGCCGGACGAGATGGCGGAGATGGTGAAGACAAAGATCGCCCATCCGCAAGCCGGCGCGAACACCGCCTGGGTGCCGTCGCCGACGGCGGCGACCTTGCATGCGCTACATTATCATTATGTGGATGTCGCGAAGCGGCAGGCGGAGCTGGCGAAGCGAGGGCGCGCGAGCCTGGACCATATTCTCACGCCGCCGCTATTGGACCGTAAGTTGGCGCCGGAAGAAATTCAGCGCGACTTGGATAACAACGCGCAGGGAATTCTCGGCTACGTCGTCCGCTGGGTCGACCAAGGCATCGGCTGCTCCAAGGTGCCGAACATCCACGACGTGGCGTTGATGGAAGACCGCGCGACCTTGCGGATTTCAAGCCAGCACATCGCCAACTGGCTG
>DASXUF010000048.1 GCA_036504975.1 Candidatus Binatia bacterium
GGTGCCTCCCGGGAAAGTCCCGAAAGACTGCCGACATTGGCATTCCGAATTCAAATCGTTAACACCTTGAAACGTCATGAACACTGTAAAAAACCTAGCGTTTAAACTGAGACTCCTAAAATCTGTCGGACGATACTGACCGCAAAATTAAATTGATCACGCTTCCACGCGCTCTTTTTCGCCGACCTCTTGCTTCGGGTTCCTTACCTCGAGCAGTTCGTCGAAGAGGGCGCGGTAATGCACAACGGCTCTGCGCAGCTCCTCGGTGTCCGCCGTCCCGCGCTGATCGCACAAGGCGATAGCCTGCGCCGATCGGTAATTTGCCACAACGTCGGGGTGATCGACTGAAATGTCGGCCGCGCGGCGCTCAAAATCCCCCATGGGATAACCCCGTTTTTGCATCAACTCACGGACCAGATGTTCGGCCTCGCTGACCGTCCACGCGGGATTATCGACGAATCGATTCTGTAACGAGCCCCACGCTTCACTGAATCTGGCGGCTTCCGACGGCGCCAAGGGGACGATATCGAGCCGCTCCACGCGCTTTTCCCGCGCCTTGAGTTCCGATTCGCCTTTAGTTCGGCTGCCGTATTCGCTCACGGCTCGGTTATATTCCGGACCGAAGCGTTCTTGGAGCTTGTGGGATCGCTTTTGGGACTGCTTTCTTCGTATGTAGAGCCAGGTCCCCAGCGCGACCAATGTTACGGCCACGACAGCCGCGAGCATCAACCACGTTTGAATTTCGATCGCTTCCAGCATTTCCATTTTCTGTACCTCCTTAGTCTTAGTCTGATCGGTCTGAATTCAACTTACGCCAGCCCGGCGGAGATTGCTGTCTAATGTTGAACGCTTTTGAAAATAATTCTCGTGGGGGCCTGCAGGCAGGCGCGCAGCCCTCAGGCGAGCTGAGCTAGATAGTCGGCGAGCGGCACTTCTTTGATAACGAGAAAGTCATCTGCGTTCGTCTCGATCAGCCCGAGGTTGTGAAATCTCTGCATAAATATGCCGATCCGAGGCCCCGTCGTCCCCACCATCTCCGACAACTCTTCGTGCGATATCCTGAGCTCGATGCGAATGCTGTGCGGGTCTCTCTTGCCCTTCGTGCGCGCCAGTTGCAAGAGCGTCTTGCCGAGCCGCTGCTCGCTATCGACCGTCACGAGGTTGGCGATGACCTGATGCTGGTCGGCAACGCGCACCGCCAGGTACTGCACGAAGCCCTCGAACAGCGAGTCGCGGCTCAAACGCGAAAAAAACCTGTTACACGGTATTTGCTTTAAAACCGTTTCTTGCATCGCGACCGCTGTTTCCGCACGCGCGTCCAACCCGGACAGGCACAGCTCGCCGAAAATATCTCCGGCACTGTGAATGGCAAGGAGACACTCCTTGCCTTCGGAGGCCCGCATGAGCAGTTTGATCTGCCCGCTTTCGATGAAATAAACCTTCGCGTCTTGATCGCCACGGGCGTAAACGATAGCGTCTCGGGCAATCTTGACGGCGCGAGAATTTACGGTCGCGCGCTTGAGAGAATCACGCAATCGTCGTTTGAACAGATCCACTCGAGGGTTCAGTTGAATCATGATCGCATTTACCCTTGAGGCTCGAAAAGCTCGCTCTTCACCCTGAGTCTCTGGCCTGATGGGCGGCTCGATCACCAACGCCGATAGCGATTGTCATAACGGTTGTAGTAGTCCCTATCATACCCGCGGTAGTACCCCTGGTGGTCATACCCCGGTAATGTCCTACGTAACACCCACTCGAAGCCAACAGCAGACCGATCATGAATATCCCACCCATGACTATTCCGAATCTTTTCATAAAAGCCTCCCAAACTTGTTTCATACCCGTCAACGCTAAATAACCAATTCCGTTCTGATCTAGACGGTACACCGCCTCGACCGGCATTGCTGTCTAATCTTGAACCCTTTTGAAAAAAATTATCTCGAGGCTGGCGGAGATCCGTGGGCGATCTTTAAAGGCAAAGCCTACAAACTTGATCGATGCTCGGTTCGGGTCATGCTGCTCTTGTTTAGGGCGCAACTCCTCTAGCGAAGTGGCTGCAAGTTGAGGAATTCCGGCCTAAGGGACCGACCGGGAGGGGATTGTCGTTCAATCTTGAACGCTTTTGACAAGAACTTCCGTGAGGCCCGCGAACACGGATGGCCGCTCCGGGCGACCCGCGGTATGCAGTGGACGAGCCTTCTCCGAATCCTGCGCCTGCTTTTCTTTCATGACCCGGACCAGATCCTCGAAAGAAGATCGCACGATGACGCGGTCGAACTGGGAGCGATAGTTGTTGACCAGACTGATGTCTTCGATCACAAGGTCGTAGACTTTCCATTCCCTGTCGACGTTGTGGAGCTTGTAGTTGACGGACAATTCTTCGCGGCTATCGTCCGCGACGATCCTGGTGAATACTTCCGCGTAGCTCGCTTCCTCGACCTCGCGCGTGTAGAGAACGTTTTGACCGGAATAGGATTCGATTCTGTCCGCGTAAAGCCTTCCCAACAGCCCCGTGAAAATCTTTACGAACTGCCGCTGTTCTTCGGATGTGCGGCGTCCCCAGTGAGGCCCCAGCGAGCGCTTCGCCATTTCCGCAAAGTCGAACCTGGGATTGATGACTTGAGCCAGTTGGGTCCGGCGACTCCAGCTTGAAAGGTCGTGCTGGCCATACGCCCGGCGGGTTTTCTCATTATTTCTCCGACCGACTGTCCCAGGTATAACTAGACAATCACACCGTCTTAGCACGCTCCTCTTCAAGTTCCGCCCGCTCTTTTTTGCCGGCGCCTCGCTTCGGTCTCTTGACTGCCAGCAGAGCGTCGAAGAGAGCGCCGTAATGAGCAACGGCTTCGTGCAGATCCGCCGTATTGGCCGTTCCACGCTGATCGCTCAGTGCAATATCCCGGGCGGATCGGTAATTTGCCACCACGTCGGGATGATCGACTGCAATGTCGGCGGCGCGGCGCTCAAAATCATCCATGGGACACCCCCGTTTTTTCATCAATTCACGGGCCAGTAGATCAGCCTCTGCGATCGTCCATCGGGGATTATCGATGAATCGCTTCTGTAACGAGCGCCAGGCTTCACTGAATCGGGCAGTTTCAGACGACGACAAAGGAAGGAATGGGAGCCTGTCCCCGTCCTTTGGAGACTTCCTTTTTCGCATGTAGAACCGGGCCCCGCGTGCAACGGCCACCAGGACCACGCCGGCGGCAATCATCGTCCATGTTCGAGTATCGATCGCTTCTATCATTTAGAACTACGTCTCCTTTGAAGAAGCGAGCGTGTCTCCCTTGACACGTTGGATCTTTCTCTAGCGTGCGCGAGCATTGCGCGTCCTAGTCGTCGGTTCGTTCAATGCGACCTTTATCTGGTCGTGAGGAGCAGAGGCCGCTCAGGCCTTAGCCGTTGCGACGCGGAGATCGTCTTTGATCGCGCGCACGCCCTCGACCGAGCGCGCCAGAACTGCCGCATCCAGGCGCCGCGTCCCGCTGGAAACGGTCCCCTTTAGCCGCACGACCCCGTTCTTTACCTCTACACTGACGTCCTTCAGGTCCGACTTCTCAAAAGCCTTCTTCACTTCGCGCTCGATATCCTCGTCGCGCGCCTTCACCGTCGCCTGCTTGCCCGGTGGAACCACCTGCAGTTCGTTCACAACACTTTTTACTCCGCTCACTTTGCGGGCATCGACCTCCGCAGCGGCCTTTGCATCCTGAGAGGGGACAATTCCAAAGAGCGTTACGACCCCCGCGCGTGTTTCTACATTGATGTCGAGTCCCGGCGTCCGGCTGTCGGCCAACAAACGCATCTTCGTTGCCGAGGTGATCCATGTATCGCTGGCAGCATCGCGAATTCCGGACTCCTTAGCGGACGTTTTCGTCGTGGGCTCACGCCAGATCTCCGCATCGGCGAGCGTGTCGGGACTCTTAATCTCGCTCGCGACCCGCTCTACGCCCGGTACCCAGGCGGCGTCTTCGACGGCGCGCAGGTGAGCGCTTAGGGTCTTCGCGGTGCCGTCGAGCAGCACCACGCCCTTGTTCACGGACTTTACGGAGATGCTGCTGTCCTTGAGAGAAGAATCGGCCTTGATCGCTTTTTCAACCCGCTGCTTAAGGTCGTCGTCGGACAACTGAACCGCCTTCTCGCGCTCTGCGGTAACGACCTGCAGCAGGTTGCGCACTTCCTGCACCCCGTCGGTCTTCTTGGCGATGCTCTCCGCTTTCGTTTTCTCCTCGGCGGAGCGCACTTTGCCGTGCAAGGTGACCTTGCCGAGGATGGTGTCCACGTGGATGGCCGTACCGCGGACGCCCTCCGTGGTCAGGAGAGCCAGCTTGGTCTTCGTTGTGATCCAGGCGTCCGGCGTGGCCGCATGAGCGGGTGCTGCCAGAGCAGCGGCCAGCACTATCGCCAGCACGCTGTATTTTATCCGTGATGTTCCGTTCATGTTTTTCTCCGGCGCCTTTCTGTTGTCTTTCCGATCTCGCCCACCAGCGGATCTTCTCACCGTCGGATGAGACTATTTGCAATCTCACTGAGACTATCCGGATCGAGATCCTGTATTTCGCCTATGTATTCAAAACTCTTCTGTAACTCCGAGCGCGCCGTCTTTTTCCTTCGCCCATAAGCTACGAGCGAACGCGCATCGCTCGACCAGCTGCGCCCCTTGTCCGGGCTGTAGAGCTCCAAGCGCTGACCTTTGATCTCGATTTGCTTGAGCATGGCGTTCTCCAAACTCTAGGCGATCTGGGCCAGATAGTCGGTGAGTTTGTGTTCTTTGATGATGAGAAAGTGCTCTTTGTTCGTCTCGATCAGTCCGAGGTTCCGAAATCTCTGCATAAATAAGCTGACCCGGGGCCGGGTCGTTCCCACCATCTCGGACAGCTCCTCGTGTGTTATCTTCAGCTCGATGCGAATGCTGCGCGGGTCTTTCTTGCCCATCGTGCGGCCGAGCTGCAGCAGCGTCTGCCCCAGCCGCTGCTCGCTGTCGACCGTCACCAGATTGGCGATGACCTGCTGCTGGTCGGCCACGCGCACGGCCATGTAGCGAACGAAGCCCTCGAACAGCGAGTCGCGGCCTAAACGGGCAAAAAATTTGTTGCAAGGGATTTGTTTCAAGGTCGTCGCTTTCATCGCCGTCGCCGTTTCCAGACGCCCGCCCAACCCCGACAGGCACAGCTCGCCGAAAATGTCTCCCGCACCGTGGATCGCCAGGATGCACTCTTTGCCTTCGGTCGAGAGCATGAGAAGTTTAATCTGTCCGCTTTCGACGAAATAGACCATCTCGTCTCGATCGCCGCAAGTATAGACGTTGGCGTGCCGCGCAATCTTGACGGCTCGGGAATTCACGGTCGCGCGCTGCAGCGATTCACCCAGTTGTTTTTTGAACAGGTCCGCTTGAGGAGTCTGTTGAATCACGATCGTGTTTCCTTTTTTCCAGCGCGCGCGAGCGTTGCGCGTCCGCTGCCGGTTCGTTCAAGTCGCAGAGGCATATCCCGCCCGATCAGATTCGTCCCCGCATGACCTGCACCGCCACCCAAGCCGCGATAATCGCAATGACCAGAGTCAAAACTAAATTCGCCATGACGACCGCTTTCTGTCCGGGTAATTATCGTCAACTCATCCAGGACTTCTTGGTTCCAGCCACGACCATCACGATGCCGCCTGCAAGCACACAGGCCCCCAAGATAGGCGGGAGCGCGATGGTCTTCTTGGTCTCAACGTTGGCTTGGATGGGACCGAGATCGACGACGTTCTCACGCGTTGTATAGGTAATGCCCTGGTAGGCAAAAAGCGCCACTCCGAGGATGATGAGAACGATCCCAAAAAGTATTGTCGGTTTGATACGCATAAGCATCTTATCCCCCCAAGTGCTTTCGCTTCTCTTCCTGGTAGGCCTGCTTTTCGGCTTCCGTGTCGGTCTTGACCGAGCCGCGCTTCTGGCCGCCCATAAATTCCTTGCCCTTTTTCACCAGCCCTTCGGCGTTATCGCGCAGCTTTCCGGTCTTCCGATTCAGATAATCGAGGCCCTTGTCGCTTCGCTCGCGAAGATATTTCCGTGTGTCTTTGCCCGAGCGGAGCACAAACAACAGTCCGGCCATAGCCCCTACGCCCATAGCGATTAGGAAGTAAGGGAATTTGAGTCCACCATTCGATTTCATTTTTTTGCTTTTCCTTTCATTTTCGCTTACGAGGGGATGGAGTTCTCTTCCCTAATAGATGATCGATCCCTTCTCGATCTGTTTCTTACGGTCTTCGTATTCTTCACGGGATATTTTTTTGTTTTTATAATCCTCCTCGAGCTTGTTCATCTGCTTGTAGGCGTTGTATTCGTAGCCAGCTCCCGTCGCTCCGGCTCCCACCGCCGCTCCTCCCAAAAACATGCAACCCGCTTGACCGAGGCTGGCCATGAGCAGCAACACCACCATCAATTTTTCATCGCAACCTCCTTTGGGTTGGACTTGTTAGAGGGCTCGGTCAGGCTTACTGGAAAAATTTCTAGCAACCTCAGGAGTAAAACACTGTGCCTTTTTTAATCCAAGCTTTTTCATGCCCGTAATACAAACAATCCGCTCCCCACGGCGCCCGTTGTCTCTCTGGATACTTGCGCAAGAGGCCCGGGGCTAGGCCCGCTCGTTGCCCTGTTAGAGTCGGCCGGCCAAGAGCAGAACGATCAGAACAATCAGCGCCACTCCAAGGAAGCCCGACGGAGCATAGCCATACGAGTGATAGCCCCAGCGGGGGAGACCTCCAAACAGGAGCAGAACCAGGATAATCACCAAGAGTAGTCCCATAATCAGTCACCTCCTTTGGATTAAACTTACGCCGCCTCGCACGGGGTTGCTGTCTAATAGTGGACGGCTTTGAAAAGAATTACCGTGCGGCCCCTCTGGGCATGCGCATGCCGCCCTAGGCCATCTTAAACGTAATCAATGCAGGTACTTATTTCCGGCAAAGTGCCGGTCAATGGACTTATTTCGCGGGAATGCCTCTCTCAGAATTTCAACAAAAGCCTGACGGGTGAGATTATAGGCGTCTTGGGGGCTACTGGAGTATTCGAAGGCCAAGTCGCTGGCGTTCGCTAGAAGCTCCTTCAAGTTATGACCGCTCATCTCGTCATTATGATTTATCTTCATGCCGCTTGTCCCTTCACGCATTTCGCCGGAGAATCCCCTCCGCGTGTCGGACGCGAAGGAGACTCTCCGACAAAGAACACCCAGGCAACGGGATAGATCTTGCCCGTCTACCTGCTGGCGCTCGCGCTGTCGGTGCCGATCAGCACTTCGACTCGCCGGTCGCTCTGCCAGCACACTTCAGTGGATTGGTTGCACTGGAGCCGCTGCTCGCCGAAGGCGCCCGTCTGGATCCTGTCACCCGCCACTCCGGCTTTAGCCAGCGCGTCACGAATGGAGCCGACACGACGCTCGCTCAGGCCTTGGTTGTACTGGTCCGTGCCGCGCGGATCCGCG
This sequence comes from Candidatus Binatia bacterium, assembly GCA_036504975.1. NCBI lineage: Bacteria > Candidatus Binatota > Binatia (SeqCode) > Binatia bacterium. The sequence goes on from DASXUF010000048.1 coordinate 7,464, forward strand.
TGACCGTCGATTCCGACCTTGGCGGACGAATTCTGCCGCATATAGGCCGCGATCTCGGTGACCTTGCTCATCTCGTTCGACCGAATATCCGACTTATCTGTATCGAACAGGAAGTTCTTGAACGAGGCCCACTGCTGCTGCATCGCACCGGCCTTGCCTTGCGCGCCTACCGGTCCGGCTGGACCTTGCGCGCCTGCGGGGCCGACTGCGCCATCCCGGCCGGCTGGACCTTGGGCGCCCGCCAATCCAAAGGGACCGCCGAAGGGAACCACATTTCCGAACTGATCGACGCGAACATTGCGCCGATCACCCGCTGGAGTTGTCAGGTCGATCGAATACTCCACGGAATGGAGGATTTGATAGGCTCCGGCGCTGGTGACCTGGTAGCACGTAGTTTCATAGCCTCCGCCGTAACCTGCGGGCCTCACGACTTTGTAGCCCGGCAGGTTTTTGTTGCCATACGCCTGGGCTAAATCTCTCGCCTGGTCCTCGGTTATTTTCTCGGCCATAACCTTGGGCTGGGGACACTCCGTGCTATGATCGCCCCATCCACCCCACCAGCCTCTCGACCCTTCCTGCTGAGCCGTCGCCGCGCCGGGCAGCGCCAGCAATCCCGCTGCCGCAAACGCTATCATTGATCTTCTCATCGCAAACCTCCTGGGTTGAACTGATTAGAGGGTTTAAGTCAGGCTTACCGGAAGAATTTCAAGCAACCTCGGAAACAACCCTATGCCTCAAAGTCTTAAACTGTTTTGAGGATAAACCGGCCGGGGCGAGATTGCTGTCTAATCTTGAACCCTTCCGAAAAGAATTATCTCCAAGCTTTTTCGCTCGGATGGGGCACGGTGAGGCTTATTCGCGGGATGCCGCCTTGGAGTTCTTAAATGTGACGGCAAAAGACGCGGTCAGCGACAAATCTTCAATGAAAGCGGCGGTCACTTTCCAGGGACGGATGTTCCAGAACCTCATCTCTCGTAGCTGTCGCGCAGTGTCGGCCCAAAACCTCTGGAGGTCCTGACGGGAACAGATGGCCCGATTGCTCAAGGCATCGAACTTGACATGAGCGAGATGAAATCTTGGCGGGAGACTCTGTCTCAGGCGAGAGTAGGCCTCTTGCCACTCCTGTATCCTGCTTCCGGGCCGGATACTCGCGTGGAGCTGAGACATGTTATCAAGCGACCGGCGCGTGGCTTCTCCTTCCCGGCTCAGATGAGTGCGCAATTCCTCGATTCTATCTTGCAGTCCGTCCCATCGCTTCAGAAACATGCTCAGATCTTTGCGGCTGCACAGTATCTTCGAAGATAGCTCTTCAAAGGGATCCAGCAGGGCCTTGGCCTTTGCCGGGAGCGTCGCCTTGGCGGTGTTGTAGACTTTTTGCCATTCTCCGATCTTGAGGACTTGCCAAATCTCTCCCTGAATCCGCTGAACCTCCTCGAGCCAGTATTCTTCTCGTTCGCTCTTCTTCCGCGTCTGGAGCCAAACTTCTTCCATCTCCTTCAAGAATTTGACCCACGCGATAAAGAGCCGGGCGACGTCTCCGGTCCGCTTCCAGAGATGCACCGGCAAGGAATCGATCGCGTAACCGGGCCGGCGCGAGAGCCGGCTCTTCAAACGGAAGAATCCTGCGATCATCGGATGCTCCTTTTCGATGACCGCGGCGTTTTTGTACCAGAAAAAGATCGACATGAGGTTCCAGTAATTCCTCGGGCTATGGTTCCAGCGCGACAGGATGCGGATCATATTTTCCTTGCTGTAGAAAGTTTTCCATGCCCCTTCGTAGGCTGCGGTCCATTCGTGCGCCCACATGCGCGGATGCTTGATGGTGGCATGAAAGGAATCGCGCTTGTTGAGATCGGCATCCATCCATTCGCCGCGCTTTTTCATCTCGCGGTGGTCGTGGGAACCGGGCAGGGGCGTCAGCATGAAGAACGATGCCTGATCCGGCTGGATGACCTCCATGAGATAGCGAATATCGCGCGGGACCTGCTCTTTGGTGTCGAAGGGCAAGCCGATGATGTATCCCGCGTGGACGGCAACGCCCGCGTCGTGCCATTCTTTGATGATGCTCCGGTACTCCTCGACGTGGTTTTGGCCCTTTCCTTCAGCCTTGAGATTTTCGGGATTGACGCTCTCCATCCCGATAAAGACCTGGGTGCAACCCGCCTCGGCGGCGAGCCGGACGAAGTCTTCAGGCTTGCGGGCGAGATCGACTTGCATCATAAACGCGATCTTGATGCCTTCTTTTCTGAGCTTGATGATCTCTTCGAAAGTCTCGCGCCAGAGTTTTTTGCGGGCGAAATTATCGTCGGTGAAGAAGTAGAAGGAGATTCCGTTTTCAAGATGGTTTCGGCGGATCATTGCGCCGAGAATCTCGGGGTTCCGCTCGCGCATTTTGCGCCCTTGGACGTTGATGATCGTGCAGAAGGAGCACGCAAAAGGACAGCCGCGCGAGGTGTCGGCGGTGCCGAAATCCGGCCGGGCGAAATGGCGCATCGTCTTGTGGCTTACGCGCGGCAGAGGGGCCTTCTCGATATCGACCAGGTTCTGCAGGTCCTGGGCAAAGGAATAGATCGGCTTCAATCGGCCGCCCAGGACATCGGCCAGAATATCGGCCCAGTTCTCTTCCACCTCGCCCGAGACGATCGAGATGGATTCCCGCACGAGCTCCTGAATATCGGGTTCCTGCTCTCCGAGCATGTTGATGGTTCCGCTCGTGTGGAATCCGCCGATTATGACGTCGATGCCCGCGGCGCGGAACTTTCTTGCCAGGTCTACGGCCCTGGGAAACTGGTTGGTTTGAACGCCCACCAGGCAAACCAAGAGCTTCGTGCCGCGACGCCTACTCCAGCGAATGATCTTCCGAACGGGCACTTTTTCGGCCGTTTCATCGAAGGTCTCGACTTTTATTTTAAGATCCCCAAACAGCCTGCGCTCGCCGACGTCTTCCGTTAGGCCATGCAGCACGTTGAGCGTGTTGCTGGGGAGGACTCCCTTCCAAAAGCGGATGATGTATCCTTCGTCGTCGTACTTGGAGGGTTTGATCAAGACGATCCGGAATTGCTTGATCCGCCGGTGTGATCTCGGCAAGTCGATGGCTTCGCGATTTGTAGGGTTTGACTGCATAAAAATATTCCGCATCTTACAGTACACCGGGGCGGCAAGAACCGCTGTCCAATATTAGACAGCTTGAAAAGAACAATATCCGGGGCGACGGCTCGATTGCCGTCCACGCTTGGACGCGTTTGAAAGGAATTATCGCAAGGCCGTCGCGGATGCGCCCGCTTTAGGCGATCTGAGCGAGATACTTGGTGAGTTTATTTTCCTTGATGATGAGAAAGTGCTCTTTATTCGTCTCGATCAAGCCCAGGTTGCGGAACCTCTGCATGAACATGCTGATTCGGGGCCGCGTGGTTCCCACCATCTCCGACAATTCTTCATGCGATATCTTGAGCTCGATGCGAATGCTGCGGGGATCTTTCTTGCCCACCGTGCGGCCGAGCTGCAGCAGCGTCTGGCCCAGTCTCTGCTCGCTGTCGACCGTCACCAGATTGGCGATGACCTGCTGCTGGTCCGCGACGCGCACCGCCAGGTAGCGAATAAAGCCCTCGAAGAGCGAGTCGCGGCCTAAACGCGCAAAAAATTGGTCGCGCGCTACTCGTTTTAAGGTCGTCGCTTTCATCGCGGTCGCCGTTTCGAGACGCCCGCCCAATCCCGACAGACACAGCTCGCCGAAGATGTCTCCCACGCTGTGAATAGCAAGAATGCATTCCTTGCCTTCAGATGAGTCCATGAGCAGTTTGACCTGCCCGCTTTCGATATAATAAACCATCTCGTCTTGATCGCCGCACGTGTAGACGTTTTCGTGTCGCGCAATCTTGACGGCGCGGGAATTCTGGGTCTCGCGCTGGAGCGACTCACCCAATTGTTTTTTGAACAGATCTGATTGAGGTGTCTCTTGAATCATTATCGGCCCTCCCGCGCGAAACCGACCATGAAACAATGATGTGACTTTAGGGAAGCTTGGTCGATCCTTTTAACGCGGGGAAAATATCGCCGTGGATCTACTGCTAAACACTCTATATCTTTCCCGCCACTGTGTCCAGGGAAGTTTGCCGCCTGTGCTTGAGCTTCTTTCGAATAAACTCGGGCTCTAGACCGAGCACCGTACAGACGGAAATGAAGGAAAAGAGATCCCGCGAGTCATTGCTGAGAAACCATTTCTCAGCATCACGCGCCGCCTGGCGCTGGATAGGCCGCATCCGGACCTCAAACTGTTTCTGAAAGCAAAAGAAAGCGTCTTCGAGCACGGCGTACAGCAACGCCGTCTCCGGGCCCACTCTGGCGAGGTTGATCTCGAAGTTAAAAAGGTATTCTGGAAGCGCTCCAATATGAGCAGGCTGGTCATACGAATAGACCCAGCCGGCGGACACGGATTGCGCCGGGCGGCTCTGGTAAGCGGCAATTTGCGTGCTGTGCATTTTATCGTCCTCTTGCGTTCGCGGCCCACGGAGTGGAAATGCGGGCCGCCCCCGTGCGCCTGAATCTAAGTCTGTCTTACTTTTTCGTCTTTAGAAAAACACCGGCCGAGGAAGGCGCCCACCGGCCCACGCGCCGCTCTTCTTAATATTCCCTCCAATTTGCCTTTCTCCAGCCAGAGACCTTCACAGCTCTCGCAGCGGTCCAAAACAAATTCCATAAACCTGTAGCTGCCCAGCCTTCCCGCACACCTGGGACAGGTCCGCGCGCGTTCTTTCCGCTCAGTCGCTTCAACCTTCCGTGCCTGCGCCTTCATCTCTTCAAAAAGTTCACGATCTTTCGCGGCAAAATATAAATCCTCCTGGGCTCGCTCCGAGAACTGCTCTTCCCCGAAGCGATTCTTTTCGGTTGCCATGGCTTTCCTCTCCATCAAGGAAGGGCAAAATCTTACACGCCGATTTCAAGGACAGTATTGTCGGATGAACCTGTCAGCTCGATCTGCTTATAGACGTGTTCGCTCACAGAACCTCCCCGTAATCTTCTATTTGAGGCCAATCTCTTGCCGTGCTTCCGGTTCCTTTATTCCCTTTTCGCGCTTCGAGGATCCTAGCTATTTTTTCTTCCGTCGCGCTCTTTGTCTCTCCCAACACTTCGGAAATCTCGCAAACCAACAGCTTCTTCGCCCTCTCCAGCGTCTGCCGGTCGCTGGGCTGTAACCTCTTGGTCTCCCTCAACTCACTCATCGACCCGACGATATTCGCCAAATCAAACGCCGATCCGGAGCTAAACAGTCTTAAGTTCTCCTTGGTGCGTTGGTTCCACCTTTCGGCCGATCGGGTTGCCTTCTTTAAATGGGCGAGCAGCTTCGGGATCTCGGACCTCTCCAGTAGCCGCCGGATACCTCCGGCGTGCGGTTTATCTACCGGGACGAGGAATTCGCCGCCGCTATCCAAGACAATCCAATGATGGAACTTCGTCAGCTTGCCGCCGACGACTCTCTTGACGACAGGGCCAATCAGACAGGGCCCCTGACTCGGATAACTAACCTTGTCCCCAACGTTTAGTCTCAAACGAACCTCCCTCTTCGTAAAACGGCAACCGATCGCCGTTCCTTCAGCCGCCGTACGGCGGTGGTTGCCTGTTTAGTAACTTGCCAACACTAAGACCGATATTAACCGGTTGACAGCAAATTCTCCGCGTCCCGATAGCATACCTCGCTGGGGAGAATTTGCTGTCTAATAGTGAACGCATTTGAAATGATCGTTTGCGGGGGCCGCCCACGTGAAAGGCGCTTCAGGCAACTTACTAAAAGGTATGAAAAGACAGTGGATTTTGGCTGCTAACGTATGCTGAGGGGAAGCGATTCGTTATACCGGCGGACCAAGGAGATCACGCGCCAGGCTTTTTTTGCCTCATTCCACCTTCGACCATCTTGTACTCAAACAGCCGGCATTCGAGGGCACCGTTGAAAAGCGGCGTGCGCTTCGATGCGGCGAGCCGGATCAGCTTCGGCAGGCGCATGTCGGCGCTGAGAATGCAGGCGCGCCAGCCGCTGAAGTTTTTCTTCAGCGCGTCTCCCAGCTTGGGATAGAACTCCGCCAACTCCTGCTGCTCGCCCAGGCGCACGCCGTAAGGCGGGTTGGTCACAATGATGCCTTCCTTTGCCGGCGCGGAGATTTCCAGAACGTTCGCCTGCGTGAGGCTCACCGCTCGCTCCAAACCGGCAGCCGCCAGGTTGGTCCGCGCCGATGTTAGCGCCGCGCCGGAGAGATCGCTGCCGTAAATAGGAAGCGGGACTCTGGGTTTTTGCCGGGCCGCGCTTTGCTGCAACAGCCCCTGCCAGCAGCGCTTATCGAAATTTTTCAGTTTCTCGAAAGCGAAACGACGTCCCGATCCCGGCGCGATGTCGAGGGCCATCTGCGCCGCTTCCAGTAAAAACGTGCCGCTGCCGCACATGGGATCGAGCAGAGGAACGCCGGGGAGCCATCCCGCCAGGCGCAGAATCCCGGCCGCGAGATTTTCCCTGAGCGGCGCCTCTCCCTGAGCGATGCGCCGCCCGCGCTTGAACAGCGGATCGCCCGTGGTGTCGAGATAAAGGGTAAAGTCGCGGTCCGTCAGATGTCCCTGGATGGGGACATCGGGCTGCCGTGTATCCACGCTGGGACGCCGACCCGAGAGCCGGCGAAACTTATCGCACACCGCGTCCTTGATCTTGAGCGTGGCGAAATTGAGACTCGTAAGAGGACTTTTGATCGCCGAGACGTCGACGCGAATCGTGTGCTCCGGACCGAACCAGTTGTTCCACGGCAGATCGTAGACAACGCCGTAAATATCGTCCTCGCTGCGGTAGCGATCCTTTGCCACCTGCCATAGGATGCGGCTCGCGATCCGGCTTTCCAGATTGGCACGGTAACAGAGGGGAAAGTCGCCGCTGAATTCGACTCCACCCCCTACGGCGTGAGTGTTTTCCGCTTTAAGTTGTTGCAGCTCTTCCGCCAGGAGCTGTTCCAGACCGCGCGGACAAGTGGCAAAAAACTTCTCCACAGAGGATGGTGATATAATATGCTCGGGCTGCAAACAATTGGCATGAGCCCGCCTCATGCCCGATCGGGTTGTTTAGAAGGGATCGTTTGAAGGGATCGATAGACGCGCAAGATCTCAGTTCGTATCAACCCATTCCCGCGCTCTGCGCAATGCATATTCGTCGGCATCGCTTTCAGTCGAGAAAGCTTGATTGAATTGGTATTGGTGTGAGGGAAAATCCCCTGGCTTTCTTGCGGTTTCAGGAAGCGTCACGGTGTACTGCGGGATCCAGCTCCCGTTTTTCTCCCGCTGAAATGATTCGGTGCAAATGCTACAGTTTTTGTATGAAATGCTATTTTTCACGTTTACATCCGCGTTGAAGTTTCTGAGCTGCCGGACCAACCAAACATTGGCCGAGCTTCTTCACGCTGAAGGTTAAGACGACGACTCTGTGCTTACGAGACCCGCTAATGTTGCCAGTAACTCGGGCAGGTACACCGGCTTGGGCACGAACATATCAAACCCTGCCGTAAGCACGCGCGCGCGATCCTCGACTCTGGCGTAAGCGGTAAGCGCCACCGCCGGAAGTCGTCCGCCGCGCGCTTTCTCAAGCTCCCAGGACCAGGAGCGGGATTTCCACTGTGAAGGACGCACCCCGCCCTTCTCCCCGGCTTTCCGCATCCGCGAGACGGAGAGACTCAATCGTAGCATTGATGATCTCCGCGAGTCCGATCGGGCTGACATCAAGATGGAACTTGCCGTTAATGATGCGTGAGAGGTCAAGGAGATCCTCGATGAGCTGCGCCAGCGCCGTCGCGTTACGGTCGACGATTTTCAGAGCGCGAGTAGAAGACTGCTCATCAAGCTTTTCGGTGCGCAGCATGGCGGAAAAGCCAAGTATCGCGGTGAGGGGCGTGCGGAGTTCATGAGAAACCATTGAAAGAAATTCATCCTTGAGGTTATTGGCCGCTTCCGCTTCGGCGCGCGCCGCGTGCTCCCGAACCATGAGTTGCTTAAGTTCTTCCTCCGCTTGCTTGCGTTCGGTGATGTCGCGAACGTTACATTGAATGACTTGATGGCCCCCTTCATCATAGACGTTGCTGACAAACTCCACTTCCCAGCGCTTCCCATCTTTGGTTTCGAGCGGCAAGTCTTCGTAACGAATATAGCCCTTCTGCTTCAATTCTCGAAAAGCGTCCCGGCTGGCCTTCGCGTCCTTGAGCAAGCCGATCTCCCAGAGTTCCTTGCCGAGGAATTGGCTGCGCGAGTAGCCCAACAACTGCACCATAAATGGATTTACGTCCGTGATCTTTCGCGTGGCGACATCAAGGATAAGGATGCCGTCCCGTGCTGTTTCAAACAGCCGCCGGTAGCGAATTTCGGAAATCCGCAGCTTCTCTTGCGACCGGTTTGTTTTGACCTTATGGACAAGAGCCTTCGTTCTGATAGGGTTGCGGCTTGACGACATGAAATGACGCTCAGGCCCGGCATGTGTTCGCGGTGTTTTAATCATACCTTCACCGACCTTCAAAAAACTCGGTTCGTCGGCTCTCTTCGCTGGTAGAAGAGTTGCCAAGGAGTCGGATCTGAAGCTCGCCGCTAAGAGTCTTCCGAATTTAATGATAGGCTAACTCGGAAGGGGCGTCTGTCCACTATTGGACCAAACCGGAGGCTCTTTATGCGTGTTGCTCGAGCCACTCGAGCATGGCGCGAATACTGCCGGTGGCCAGGGCAATGCTCGTATCCGCCGCGCCATAATACAGATGGATGGTGTCGCCATCGGAAGCAACGGTCGCGCCGCAAGGAAAGACAACGTCGTCCACGTCCCCGCTCCGCTCGTAGGGTTCTTGCGGGCCAAAGACCCACTCGTCGCTGCGTTTCAGGCAATGCTCGGGTTGGTGCAAATCAAACAGAGCCAATCCCAGCCGGTAAATGCAGCCTGATGGCGTCTGCCGGACCCCATGATAAATCACGAGCCAGCCCTGCGGCGTTTCGATCGGCGGCGGTGAGAGACCGATCTTGTTCGCGTCCCACCATCCGCCGCGCCGGGCTTCGAGCATCAGCTTGTGGCTGCCCCAGTGGCGCAGGTCGGGTGAATAGGACGTCCACATATGCGCGCCGGGAGCGCTGACAGGGCGATGGATCAAAGCCCATTGGCCGCCGATACGATGGGAAAACAGAGCCGCATCTTTATCTTCCGGCGCCATGATCATCCCATAGCGCTCGAAGCGGTAGAAATCTTTCGTGAGCGCCAGGGCCACGCCCGGACCGACGCGCGAGTAGGCGGTGTAGACAACTGCGTACTTGCTCAATTCGGGGAGGTAGGTGATGCGCGGATCTTCGATGCCCCACAACTCCTCCGGGAAATGCTCCGGGTCGGCCGGCAGCGTGGGTTGCGAGTCGATCTCCCAGTTATCCACGCCGTTGGCGGAGCGCGCGGCACAAAGATGCGAGTGGCCGCGCCGGTCTTCGACCCGGCACAACAGAAGCGTGGTGCCATCCGGCAGCAGCGTGGCGCCCGGGTTGAACACGCTGTTGGCCGGATAGGGCCAATCGGCGACGCTCAAGATGGGATTCTGCTTATGACGCCAAAAGAGTCTGGGATGCTGATTGCTCATTGAGTTGTGGCCTCACCGTTTGAAGAATATTTTCGACCAGGCGCAGCTCCAGCAGGGACTGGAGAAAAGCGAGCGTAGACTCCGCGCCCTGATTCTCGTTCGGGCGGTCGGGATGCAGCCCGTCTCGGCAGCCTCCCGTCGTCGGATCGTAGATGGGAAGGTTCAGATCGTTGCGCCCGAGGAACCAGTCGAACGCGCGCCGGGCTTCCTTGCGCCAGCGTTTGTCTCCCGTGATCCGGTCTGCTTCGAGGCAGGCGGATATCATGGCTTGGGCCTCCACCGGCTGTTGATCGAAGCGGGCGCGCGCACCGCCCTGCTTATAAAAACCGTTGGATCCGATCGGGACAAAATGACCTCCGGTTGCCTCGGCGCGCTGCAACTCGCCCAGCCAACTGAGCGACTCCAGTCCGGCCTGGATCATTGCTTTATTCGGCATCGATTGGCCGCACATCAGCAAGGCATGCGGCAGCGCGGCGTTACAGTAGGTCAACACATCTTCGTACCAGCGCCATTCGTCCGAGCGGTGGCTTTGATACAACGCCAGCAACCGCCCGGCCAAGTCCTCGCGGACATGGCTTGCCATGCGGTCTCCGCCAAACCGCCGGAGATATTCGTGAATGCCGATGAGCGCGAAGGCCCAGGCGCGCGGGCTGGTCGTGGTGACGATGGCGGGCAGGGCCTTTTCAAATAACCAGCCGGCCATGCTGTGCAGGGCCGGCGTGTTAGAGCGGCCCAACACGGTGCCCAAGGCGCACAGCGTGCGGCCGTGGCAATCCTCCGAGCCGCTATCTTCCAGCCAGCGGCGCTGGTAATCCATAAAGTTGCGAAAGCGTCCGGTCTCGGCATTGAAGGCATACCAGACGAACGCGAGATAACGGGAGGCCAGCTCCAACGCCTCTCCGCTGCCCAATTCTTCCAGCAAAGTGCTCACCATCAGCGCGCGGGCGTTGTCGTCGGTGCTGTAGCCCTGGTGATAGTTGGGCACGGTGAAGATGGCGTGCTGCAGCATGCCGGTCTCGTCCGCCATGTGGCGCAAGTGATCGAGTTTCAGCGGGGGGAGTTCGGCCGGACGTTTGTCCAGCGCCTTGACCGTGAAGCCGGGGGGAGTGAAATGTCGGCATTCGGATCGGGCGCGCTCAAAACTCTGCATGTAGCGCCGCGCCACTCGCGGCCATGTCATGTCGCGCCC
>DASXUF010000049.1 GCA_036504975.1 Candidatus Binatia bacterium
CGCTGAAGCGTCTGGCCCAGGATGCGGCGCTTCAGCGCCTCTATATATATGGTTACGTCCGGCAGCTCCGGCATGCTTTTACCTTACGGCGCTGCGAGCCATGAGAGAAGCAGGGCGACCACCGTTCCGGTCAGCATGCCCACGGCCGCGTTGCGCGTCAGCCAGGCGATCGCGACGGCGATCGCCAGCGCGATCAGGCGGCGCGGCGCCGGAGCGGCGTCGAAGTGCCCAGCGGAAATAAAGAGCGTGGTCGAGACGATGCTCGCGACCAGAGCATAAGCCAGATAGCGGAGATAACGATCCCAGGCCGGAGGAAAACTCCACCCGGTTAACAGAAGCTGCGGGACGACGCGGAGCGCGTAGCTCACGAGCGCCATCCCCACGATAATAGCTAAGCGCGGCGCCATTCTTCGATTCTCCACGCGATCGTCGCCACGACGATCGCCGCAATCATCCACCCCCAATCGAGATTCCAAAGTGCCGCCGGCACCGCTGCTAAAAAAGCTACAATGCAAACGGCGGCGGCAATTGGTTCCCGCAAGTCCACGACAAGGATGCAGGCGAAGTAAGCGGGCAAAATAAACTTAAAGACCTCTTCAAATCCCGCCGGGATACTGAGAGCCGCCCAGTAACCGGCCGCGGTGCCCGCCACCCAGACGCACCACGCGGTCATCCCGATACCGAGAAAAAAGCTCAGGTGCTCGTCGCTCGTCCGAGCCGCGGCGCCGGTGGAGGCGGCTTCCTCCGCCTCTTTCTGGAAGCGCACGTACGGCAGGACGAAACTGCTGGCGCTGATAAAATGCGCCGCCCAGAGAAGCCGTGTCCATTTTACACGGCGAAAATATGGCGCCATCGTTGCGCTCATCGGAAGAAAGCGGAGATTCATCAGCACCGTGGCGATAAGAATTTGCAGCGCCGCTCTGCCTTCCGCCAGCGGCTCGACCACGGCGTATTGCGCCGGGCCGGCGTACACGAGCGCCGACATGAGGACGATCTCTTCCATGCCGAGGCCGTAGCCTTTGGCCGCCATTCCCAGAGCAAACGACGAAGGGATGAACGCGATCCATACCGGCACGGCGGCTCTCACGCCCTGGCGGAAAGACTTGGAGAAAAGCATTCCGATTCGCTTAACCGAGTTGGCTCCGAATATCAACCAAGCCGTTTGCAACTGCCGACAGACCTTGGGCGTCACCTGGGCTCCCGCTTCCGCGAGTGACGTTCATCTTGCTTTTCCACTCGAACTTTTCTAGAACAACCACACTATGAAAGTCACGCGAATCTACGCCGGCACGGACGGCCATTCGCACTTCGAGGAGATCGAGGTGGAAATCGAGAAGCTTCAGGCCGGCGAAGGCATCATCTTTCGCGAGGAGCCATCCATCTACTTTAAGGACTGGCACCCGGCCCCCCGACGCCAGTACGTCATCACGCTCTCGGGTCAGGTAGAGATCGAGATCGGCGACGGCACCAAGCGGCGCTTCGGACCCGGCGACGTCATGCTGGCCGATGACACGACCGGTCGCGGCCACATCAGCAGAGTAGTGGGCGGCCAAACGCGCCGGTTCGTAGTGATTCCCGTAAAGTAGCCTGATCCATCCTGGTTGAAATTGACCCCTCTTTGTAGGAAGCTTCCTGCTATATATGGACGCCGGGAAAAATCTCCTGCGGGAACTCCCTTCCATCGACCGCCTTCTCAATCATCCCAAAAGCAATCTCCTGCTCGCGCGCTTCAGTCGCGACTACGTGGCCCAACAATGCCGCGGTATCCTCGACGAAATTCGCGCCACCGTGCGGCAGGGAAAAGTCGCCTCGGCCGAAGAATTGGACGAAGACTCCATTCTGACCCGCCTGGAAAAAAGAATCACCTTGAATAACGATTCCAGCCTCGTTCGCGTCGTCAACGCGACCGGGACGATCCTGCACACGAACCTCGGGCGGGCGCTGCTGCCGCAGGCGGCGATGGACGCGGTCGCCCGCGTCGGCGGCAGTCCGGTCAATCTCGAATACGACCTGGCTCGAGGCAAGCGCGGGAAACGCGAGGAGATGATCGAAAGTCTTCTCGTGGAACTTACCGGCGCCGAGGCCGCCACGGTCGTCAACAACAACGCCGCCGCCGTTCTTCTGGCGCTGAATACACTGGCGGACGGCAGAGAGGTGATCGTCTCGCGCGGCGAGCTGATCGAGATCGGCGGCGCGTTCCGTATTCCCGAAGTCATGGAAAAGAGCGGCGCGGTGCTGAAAGAAGTCGGCAGCACCAACCGGACCCATCCGCAGGATTACGAAAAAGCCATCGGCAAGAAGACGGCGCTGCTCCTCAAAGTTCATACCAGCAATTACAAAATCGTCGGCTTCTCGGCCGAAGTCGATCTCCCCGACCTCGCAGCGATCGGGAAGAAACATAAAATTCCCGTGATGGAAGACCTCGGCAGCGGCGCGTTTATCGATCTCAGCCGCTACGGCCTGCCCAAGGAGCCGCTGGTCGGAGAGCGGATCTCCCTCGGCGCCGACGTCGTCACGTTCAGCGGCGACAAAATTCTGGGCGGGCCGCAGGCGGGACTCCTCGTAGGGAAGAAAGCGCTGATCCAGCAGACGAGCAAGAACCCGCTTCATCGCGCGCTCCGCTGCGGCAAGCTTACGCTCGCGGCGCTGGAGGCGACGCTGAGACTCTACCGGCAATCGACCGACGTCGCCGCCGAGATACCGACGCTGAAGGCGTTCACCCGCCCGCTCGGCGATATCGAAAAAATGGGCGAGCGGCTGGTTCCTTCGCTTCAAAACGCGCTCGGAAAAGATTTTCGCGTCGCGCTCGAGAACTCCACCTCTCAGATCGGCAGCGGCGCACTCCCGACCGAAGAAATTCCCACGAAGGTCGTCGCCATCGAGCACAAGAGTCTAGGCGCGGAGCGGATCGCCGAGAAATTCCGCCGCGCCGACCCGCCGATCATCGGCCGCATCAAGGACGACCGTTTTCTGCTGGACCTGCGCGCGATCTTCGACCCGAACGACTTGATTCCGAATTTTAAAGGTTGACTTTTGAGTTGAGAATCAAATTCTGGCCAAAGATTCTTGAAATTTTCGCTTGAATTTGGCTCACGAAATCGGGAAAAAAGATGTCTCGCGCAAAGGCGCAAAGCGCGCCAAGTTCGGAGAAATATTTTCTTCCTTTGCGTCCTTGGCGTCTTGGCGCGATAAATTTTCTTGAAGCCGTTGTGTTCAACTTTTCAAAAGCAAGAATCTAAAATCGAAACATGCCGTTTATCATAGGCACCGCCGGCCACATCGACCACGGCAAGACGAGCCTGATCAAGGCCCTTACCGGCGAGGACACCGACCGCCTCAAAGAAGAAAAAGAGCGCGGCATCTCGATCGACCTGGGCTTTGCTCACCTCGATCTGCCGGACGGAACACAGGCGGGCATCGTCGATGTGCCCGGACACGAGCGCTTCATCCGGAACATGCTCGCCGGCGCGCACGGCATCGACCTCGTTCTCTTCACCGTGGCGGCCGACGACGGCGTCATGCCGCAGACCGAAGAGCATCTCGACATTGTGCATCTGCTCGGTGTCAAGCACGCCATCTTTCTCATCACCAAGGTCGATCTCGTTCCGGAGTCCCGGATTCAAGAGGTCGAGGATGAGATCAAGATTCTTACCCTCGGAACTGCTCTGGAAAATTCTCCGATCCTCCCCTTCTCCGCCGTCACCAGCCGCGGTCTTCCCGGGCTGCGCGAAGAGATCGTCCGCAGGCTTCAGGCGGTCAAGAAGCCGCCGCCCCAGGGTTATTTCCGTCTGCCGGTGGACCGCGTATTTCTCCTGCAAGGACACGGGGTCATCGTCACCGGCACCGGCCTCAGCGGCGAAGTCAAAACCGGCGATCACGTGCGCGCTCTGCCGGGAGGGCAGACGTTTCGCGTCCGCAGCCTCCAGGTCCACAACCAACCCGTCGAATCCGCCGGCTGGGGCCAGCGCGTGGCGCTCAATCTCGCCGGGCTGGAAAAATCCTCCGTCGAGCGCGGCCACGTCGTCTGCCACGAGAAGTTAACTCTTACGACCGACCGCTTCGACGCCCGCCTCGAAGTCAGGCCGTCGGCGAAAAAAGGCATCAAGAATCACCAGCGCGTCCGGATTCATCTGGGCACGGCGGAGCGGCTGGCGAAGCTCATCGTTCTCGGCCCTAAGGAAAAGCTCGAGCCCAAAGAGGCGGCGTTTTGCCAGATCGTGCTCGGCGAGCCGCTGCTCGCGCTCCGCGGCGATCATTTCATCGTGCGGGACGAGACCGCGCAGCGCACGCTCGGCGGCGGCATTGTGATCCACCCATGGCCCAAGCGGCACAAACGCGGCGAGGCCGACCTCGAAATAAGATTGGCGGCGCTGTCCGGCGACGACGTGCCGCGTCTGATCGAGCGCTTCATGGAAGAGAGCGAGGAGTTCGCGGCGGCGATCGCGCCGCTGTACCATTTTCTCAACCTGAAAGAAGAGGAAGTCCGCGATTGGATCGGCCGCACGCCGAACCTTCTCACGATCAGCGCCGAAGGCGAAAAGCTCTATACGACCGAAAAAAAATGGCGCGAGCTCAAAACAAAAATCGCCGAGACGCTGAAGGCGCACCACGCCGCGCACCCGCTGGCCGCCGGCATGGACATGGAAGAGCTGCGCGCGAAGCTGCCCTACGCGATCCCGTCGCGGCTCTTTCGCATTCTCGTCGAGATGCTGGAGTCGGCGAAGGCCGTCGCGCGCGACGGCAGCATCCTCCGCCTTCCCGGCCATCGCGTCGAGCTCCGCGCCGAGGAAAAGACGCTCACGGAAAAAATCAAGAAGATGCTCGGCGTCAATCCCATGGCGCCGCCGGAGTTGAAGCAGATGGAAAAAGATCTCGGCGCCGAGCGCGGCAAGGTCGCCGAGGTGATGCGCGTGATGGAGCGGGAAAAATCGATCGTTCGCGTGGCGACGGATCTTTACTTCCTCGCCGATTGCGTTGACAAGGTCAGGACCGTTTTATATAAATATCTCTCCGAAAACGGCGAGATCACGGCGGCCACCTTCCGCGACCTTTTAGGTTCCAGTCGCAAATACACGATTGCCCTCCTTGAACACTTTGATCGGGAAGGGATCACGGTCAGGGTCGGAGATGCCAGGCGGCTCAAAGCGCCGGCGCCCGCCGCAAGGCAGAGCGCCGAACGGTAGTTCGCGATCCGGCCGAGGAAGCTGCTAAGCTGTCAACGATGAGGCTCATCAGAAGAAAAAAGAAGGCAGTGCGTCTCACGCGTCACGTCGCGGCTGCGGGTTGAGCGGCAAAGCTCGGCCCGGCCGACCTGATGCAGGTATTGCACAGCCTTCCAAAATTCGATTATCCGGACGTGATCGTGGGAACGGAGACTTCCGACGACGCCGGAGTTTTTCGCCTGCGCCCCGACCTGGCGATCGTCAACACCGTGGACTTTTTCACGCCGATCGTGGACGACCCGCTGACGTTCGGCCAGATCTCGGCCGCCAATTCCCTCAGCGACATCTACGCGATGGGCGGCGAGCCCAAGACCGCGCTCAACATCGTCTGCTTTCCCAAAGGCAAAATGGACATGAGGGTGCTGGGCGAGGTTTTAAAAGGTGGCGCCGAAAAGGCGCGCGAGGCGGGAGTCGCCGTCATCGGCGGCCACAGCATCATCGACGAGGAGATCAAATACGGCATGGCGGTGACCGGCGTCATTCATCCCGACAAGATCATCCGCAACGTCGGCGTGCAGGCGGGCGACGCGCTCGTCCTCACCAAACCGCTCGGAACCGGCATCATCACGACCGCTCTCAAAAAAGGCAAGGCGCCCAAGGAGAGCGTGCAGGCGGCGGTCGCCGCGATGACCACGCTCAACAACACGGCGTCGAAGATCATGCTCGGATATCCCGTTCACGCCTGCTGCGACATCACCGGCTTCGGTCTTTTGGGCCACGCGCTGGCGATGGCGAGCGGCAGCAGCGTCACCTTGATCTTCGAGTCGGCCAAGCTGCCGCTGCTGCGCCGCGCGCACCGCCTGGCGGAAAAAGGCTATCTCACGGGCGGCTGCAAAAGAAACCGGGAATATTTGAAGGACAAGGTCACCGTGGACGGCGCCATCCGCGAGGGCGTGGTGGAAGTCGCCTTCGATCCGCAGACCTCGGGTGGGCTGCTCATCGCCTTGCCGGAAAAACACGCGCCTGCGCTCGTCGCCGAGTTGCACGCGAACGGAATCAAGGCCGCCGCCGCGATCGGCTACGCCACGTCCCTGCAAAAAGCCTGGGTGCGCTTGGTCTAAGGATGAGGGATGAAGGATGAAATGGTTCAACCTTTCACCTTCTATCGCCTTCCCGATTCTTCTGCTCCTTTTATTGCCTCTCATAAAGAGCGATGCGGCCGCGGCGACGGCCCAGGAGATTCAACTTCGCCCGCCGGTTCCCGGAACAGCGCCCGGCGGACTCGGTAATTCATCCGGCGCGCCCGCCCAGCCGGTGCCTGCGGGTTTCGTCACCCAAGCCGTTCCGGTCAACCATCGGCCGGCGGCGGAGATAAAAAATTTGCTCGCGCCGCTCGTGACGCCGGGGGGTTCGGTGCTCGAACAGTCGGGCGGAAAAACCCTCACGATCGTCGACGCTCCGTCGAACATTAAAGATATCATAGAGATCAAAGAGCTGATCGACGCACCCGCCTTCGCCGGCGCGCGCCTGGAGATCTTCGCGCCCAAGAAGGCGAGCGCCGAGGAGTTGGCGGCCGCGATGACCGAGTTGACGCGGACTTATCTCTTCTCCGTCCAGCCCGACGAAGTCGCTCCGGTGGAGCTGATCCCGTTGCCTCGTGCCAATCAAATCCTTGTCGTCGCCCGCGGCGAAAGCGCCTGGCAGCAAGCGCGCCCGTGGCTCGAGCGCATCGACGCTTGGTCGGGCTCGCGGCGGCGCATCTTCGTTTATCCCGTCGAACGGAATCAGGCGGGCGAGCTGGCGGAAAAATTGACCTCGAGTAAAACCAACTCGCCGCGGATCGTTCTCGATCCGGTCTCCGGCTCGCTCGTGATCTACGGCACACCCGAGGAGTTTCAGGAATTGAAGAAAGTTCTAAGCGGCGGCCGGCAGAGCGACGAATTCAAGCACAGGCTCTCGGCCCTGCGGCAGAAATTGGGATCGGGCGTAAAGCCGGCCCCTTAAAGAATCCGGTCCATTTTCGTCATCCCTTGCCGTGCTTTACCGCCGGCGGACTTCAGGTGTTTCTAGAGCCGAATTCAGGGAATCACCTGATGGTTCGGCGCGATTTTTTCCGGTATTCACCTCAGATTAGTTGCCAATGCACACTTGCATCTTGACAACTTCTAATAGAGGAAGAAACTGCATCAGATGAGGAGGTATCGCATGGCCGAGGCTAATCCCCACCCTATTCCCGTACATCGAGTCACCGAATCGACGGCGGCGCTGCTGCGCGAGCTGGTCGCCCACTTGCGCCAATCCCGGACCCAGCTGCGCGAGGAATGGGCGCGGCGCATCACCGAAGCCCAACTGCTCACGGCGATGAGCAAGGAAGAGATCTTCGCCGAAGCGACCGCGGTCTACGACAATTACGTCGACGTGCTGGAGACCGGCGCCGTCGAGGCGCTGCAGGACTACGCGCGCAATCTCTCCGAGCGCATCATCCCGCGCGGCGTCGAAACCCACGAGGTCGTCGGCATCGTGCTCTTGCTGCGCGACGTTCTCGCGCGCTCGCTGTTTTCCAAATACCGCCAGGACTTCGACAAGCTCTCCCGCGTGCTCGACGCCTACGAGCCGGCGGCCAACCGCATCGGCAGCACGGTCGCCGTGAGCTTCGTGCAGGAGCGCGAGCGCATCATCCGCGAGCAGCAGGAGGCGATCCGCGAGCTTTCCACGCCGGTGCTGCCGGTGCGCGAGCGGCTGCTGATTCTCCCGATCATCGGCATGGTCGATCCGCTGCGCGCGCGCCAGTTGACCGAGCAATTGCTCCGCGGCATCCGCACCAACCGCGCGCGCGTCGTGGTCATGGACATCACCGGCGTGCCCGCGATGGACGCGACGGTGGCGAACCATCTGGTCCAGACCGTGGAGGCGTCGCGGCTCCTGGGCGCCGTGGTGATCGTCACCGGCCTGTCGCCCGAGCTGGCGCAAACGCTCGTCAACATCGGCGTCGATTTGAGCAAGATGAATACCGTCGGCGATCTGCAAGGCGGCATCGAAGAGGCCGAAAGACTGTTGGGCTACAAGGTCACGCCGATCGAAGAGCCGCCGCCGGAAAGCTAGAGGGCGCCGCCGTGCAAGTTCCGATTCTAAAGCAACGCGATTATCTCATCGCCAGCATCCAGGCCGCGCTCACCGACGCCGACTTGCTGCACCTACGCGACGCGCTCGTGAGCCAGGTCGGCACGTATCGCTCGCGCGGCGTGATCGTGGACGTCACCGCGCTGGACGTGATGGACTCCTTTGCCGTGCGCACCTTGCGCGACCTGGCGCACATGATCCGGCTGCGCGGCGCGGAGACCGTCATCGTCGGCATCCAGCCCGAGGTCTCGTTCGCGATGGTGCAACTGGGCTTGACTCTCGAAGGCGTGTCCACCGCGTTGGACCTGGAGGAAGGTCTCGCCTACCTGGACAAAAAACTTCGGACGATCACCGCGCCGGCGAATAAGAAAAGGATCTAACCTTGGCCAGCCAGGAAATAACCGTCCCGGTCAACGCCGACATCGACATCGTGACGGCGCGCCAAAAAGGCCGCGAGCTGGCGCGGGAGCTGGGCTTTACCTCGACCGATCTCGCGCTCATCGCCACGGCCATTTCGGAGCTGGCGCGCAACATCATTCTTTACGCCAACACCGGCCAGATCATCCTCGGCGTTTCGGAAAACGGCACCAAGCGCGGCATCAAGGTCGTCGCCCGCGATGACGGTCCCGGCATTCCGGACGTCGAGCGCGCCCTCGAAGAGGGATTCAGCACCTCGCGCAGCCTGGGGCTCGGCCTATCGGGAGTGCGGCGCCTGATGGACGAGTTCGACATCGTCTCGGAGATCGGGCACGGCACCACCGTAACGGTGAAAAAATGGAAGCTCTGACGGACACGGTGCTCGACTGGGGCGTGGCCCATGCCGCGCTGGGAGGGAATCCCAAGTGCGGCGACTGCCACGTGGTGCAGCCGTTTCCCAAGGGTGCCTTGGTGGCGGTGCTCGACGGCATCGGCCACGGCGACGAGGCGCATCGCGCCGCCGAGTGCGCCTCGGAAATTCTCGTCGCCCACGCCGAGGATAATATCCTCGCTTTGCTGAAGCGCTGTCATGAAACGCTCCGCGGGACTCGCGGCGCGGTGATGAGTCTCGCGTCGTTCAATGGAGCCAAGGGAGTGATGACCTGGGCCGGAGTGGGCAACGTCGAGGGCCTGCTGCTCCGCGCGGACCATGGGAGTCCTCTGCGAAAATCTCTGCTGCTGCGCGGCGGCGTCCTCGGGCATCAGTTGCCGCCGCTCGCCGCCGCTGCGATTCCGGTAACGGCTGGCGATACGCTCATCTTCGCCACCGACGGCATCCGCCACGGCTTCAACGCGGCGCCGCACTTGAAAAACCCGCCGCAAAAAATCGCCAGCCAAATTCTCTCGGAGGACTCCAAGGGCAACGACGACGCGCTTGTGCTGGTCGTGCGCTACATGGGATCGGAGCGGAAGAGTCGATCATGACGCTGCAACAACTGGAAGCCGAATACGCCTCCGCGCTCAAAGATTATCTGGCCAGTCCCGGGGAGGCCGCGCTCACGCGCGCCTACGAGCTGGGGCGCGCGGCGGTGGCCCAGGAGCTGGGGCTTCTGGATATAACGACGCTGCACCACGAGGCGCTCGCCGGGATTTTGCCGGTGAGCGGGCCGGAAGAAACCGAGCGCGTGCTCAAGGAGGCGAAAAACTTTTTCACCGAGAGCCTGACGCCCTTCGAGATGGCGTACCGCGGCTTCCACGACGCGACGAGCGCGCTCAGGGGCTTGAACGACAAGCTCGAGGAAGAGGCCAAGCGGATCGCCCACGCGATCCACGACGAAGCCGGGCAGTTTCTCGCCTGCGTCCACATCGCGCTCGAAGAGATCTCCCGCGACCTGCCGACCAAGTCGCGCCGTCAGATCGAAGAAGTCCGCCGGCTTCTCGACAAGGTCGAAGGTCAATTGCGCCGGCTCTCGCACGAGCTTCGGCCGACGATCCTCGACGATCTCGGGCTCTTACCGGCGCTGGAATTTCTCGCCGGCGGCGTCTCGAAGCGGGCCGGCCTGCCGATCACCGTGGAGGGCCGGCGCGACGGCCGGCTGCCGGCCACCGTGGAGACGGCTCTGTACCGCGCAGTCCAGGAGGCGCTCAACAACGCGACCAAACACGCGCAGGCCAAGCACGCTTCGATTCACATCGAGCGCCAGGCAGGCGCGGTTCTCTGCTTGATCAAAGACGACGGCGTCGGGTTCGACGTGTCCGCGACGATGGTGCGAAAGGGACAGCCGAGTCTCGGTCTCCTCGGAATCCGCGAGCGCATCGCCGTCCTGGGAGGAAAATTGGAAATCCATTCCAAGCCGGGGCAAGGCACGGAGATGGTGATCACGGTGCCTTTGGAGGGGTAAATAATGAGAATGAGAATCTTGTTAGCTGAAGATCATCTGATGTTTCGCCAGGGCCTGAAGGCCGTGCTCGAAAGGGAAAATCTCGAAGTCGTGGGCGAGGCGTCGGACGGCCACGAGGCGATCCGGCTGGCCCGTTCGCTTCATCCCGACGTGGCCGTGCTCGATCTCGCCATGCCGAGCTTGAACGGACTCGACGCCGCGCGCGAGATTATTCAGAGCTCGCCCAAGACGAAAACGATCCTTTTGACCATGCACACCGAAGACCAGTACGTCATCGAAGCGCTGCGCGCAGGCGTACGCGGCTACGTGCTGAAGACGCAGGCGACTCCGGACCTGATTCAAGCCGTGCAGGAAGTTTATCGCGGAACGGTCTACCTAAGTCCCGGGGTGTCGCGCGCGTTGGTTGAAGCTTATCTTTCCAAGACGCATCTTCCGTCCGATCCATTGACGCCGCGCGAGCGGCAGGTTTTGCAACTCGTCGCCGAAGGCAAGACGACCAAGGAGATCGCGGTCGTGCTGGGAGTCAGCGTTAAGACTGCGGAGTCTCACCGCACGCGGCTGATGGAGAAGCTCGACGTCCACGAGACCGCGAGCCTCGTGCGCTACGCCATACGCACGGGCTTGATACAACCGTAAAGCAGGTTGCTCAAAAATCTCATATGCCGCCCGCCCGCGGGTCTCGCTCCGGGCCGATGCGATACGTCTGTGATACGCGGCACGAGATTTATAAGAAAAATATTGAAGTACGCTTGACGCGCCCCGTCCCACGCATCGGCCCTTCGAGAAACCCACGTGCGGGCGATTGCGCTTGCCACTGAGATCTTTTTGCAGCCTGTACTTTTTTGAGCAGCCTTAGGTGTTCCGGACGGACGCTTTTTGCAGGGATTTCCCGGGGAAATCGTTGCAAAATCGCCGATAACCGTAACTGCACTCAAGGAATTCCTTTTGTGAATTTCAGGTTTTACCCGATTGTTCCTTTCCGGGCCGCCGTTTATATGTAAGGTAATGTCGATCTCTGTCCTATTGGCCGACGACGACGCGGGATTTCGACGCGCGGTCAAACGGCTCTCGGAAAAAGAAAAAGAGTTTCGCTTGGTGGGAGAAGCGGCGGATGGAGAAGAAGCGTTGCGTCTGGAGCATGAGCTCCGGCCCGAAATCGTCTTCATGGATATCACCATGCCCAGACTGAACGGCCTCGAAGCGACGCGCCGGATCAAGGCGCGCCGGCCTCAGGTGAAGGTCATCATTCTGACGGTTCACGAAGAGGAAGCCTATCGCAAGGCGGCGACCGAGAGCGGCGCCGACGGATTCGTTCTGAAAAAGAGCATCCTGTCGGATCTGAATTCGACGATGCGAAGGGCGCATTCTTGATCGAGCGGCGGCAAAACCATGCGAACAACGATCCGTAACTTTTGCGTCAAGATCGTATGAACGATAAAGCCGTCAAAGTCTTGCGCCGCGGCGTCTCTCCCGCTTCATCGACGCGCACGCTTCGCGCCGGCGCCATCGAGATGAATCTCCAGCGCGCGGAAACGTCGATCCACGGAAAATCGATCAAGCTGACGGCCAAGGAGTTCGAGCTGCTGAGAGCGCTGATGGAAACCCGAGGCGAGGTGCTCAGCCGCGAATTTCTCCTGGAAAAAATATGGGGCTACGGCAAAGCCTCCGAAGTGGATTCCCGAACGATCGACGTCCACATCCAGCGCCTCAGGCAAAAATTGGGCTACGAAGGCGGACACATCCTCACCGTTAAGAACGTCGGCTATCGCTTCGACATCTTCTACAACTGGATCAAGTTCGGCGCTTGATCTCTCTTTCTCGCTCATCTTTCCTCCCGGCCGAGTTTTCAAATCTCTTCCAGGACCCGGACCATGAAAGCGCGTCCCAAGCCCTGGGGATGGCCAATCGCAAGATCCGAAATTTGAAATTTGAGATTCCTCGCGGAGCGAGAGTGGCGCGCCCCGCTCAGGGTTTTTCTTTCTCTATTTAGAGAATCCACCTCATTGGGTCGTTTCGCCGGGGAAGCTTAGAATGTGCCCGCAACCATGAGAGAAAGGCACGCGGACAAAATGGATGCCGCGCGCTCAAAAGCCTCGGTTAAAGGGCTGTCCCGGACACAGCCCGGATCCAAGGGCATGGACCAGGAACGGCGCCTCGAGCAGTGCGACGGCGGCACACTGTTTCTCGACGAGATCACGAGATGGTGCCCGAGGTGCAGGCGAAGTTTCTCCGCGTGCTGGAGGAAAATCAGGTACGCCGCATCGGCGCGGCCGATGCCGTGCCGGTGTTGGAGCGCGTCGTGACCGCGACCAGCCACGCGCCGACGCAAGCGGTCCGAGATGGAAAACTCCGATCCGATTTGTTTTACCGCCTGAGCGTTTTTCACCTCGAGCTGCCGCCGCTGCGCGAGCGGGGCGACGATATCGCGCTCTTGACGCGTTATTTTCTCGAGCAGTTTGCCGAGAAGTACGGCCGGCCGGTGCTTCCGTGGACGCCGGATTTTGCATCCGCCTTGAAGGAACATTCCTGGCCCGGCAACGTGCGCGAGCGGCGCAACGCGATGGAGCAGCTCGCGGTGCTCGCACCCGGTCCGGCCCTGACCGGCGGCGGACTGATGCCGCTGTGCCTCGGCCCGGCGCCTAAAAAGTCCGACGATATCGCCCCCGTAACTCTCGCCGACGCCGAGCGCCAGGCGATAGAAAGCGCGCTCGCCGCGACCGCAGGCAACAAGGCCCAGGCCGCGCGCATTCTCGGCATCACGTCCAAGACTCTCCATACGAAATTGGCGCTCTACAGGTCGTCGGGCGAAGCGGATCATCGAGCGGCGGCGCCAAGCCGCGCCAGCGCATAACATGCCCGCGCTTTTAAATACCGGCCGGAAAAAAAGTGCAAGTTCAAAATTGATTCACGGCAGTCGGGGATTTCCCCTAATTGGGTCAGGCATTTCCTGCGGGCATTTCCATGATTCCCCCCCTGTTGATTTTTCCCTAGGCAACTATACTGGCCCTCATCGGGTATTCTCATGAACGGTGTGAAATCCAAATTAGAAGCAGCGCGCAGTGATAAAGGAGGCCTTCATGCTCAAGCAAGTGGAACTCCAGGGCAAGCGTTTCGAGTTTTGCTCGGTCGACGGGGGCCGCACCTGGTCCAGCGACCCACGGGCTTTGATCGCCTATAAACGGAGACGGGAACGGGCGCGCGCGGATTTGCGCAAGATGTTCGAACAAGTCGTCGAGGACGGCGCCGAACCGGAGCCGGATGCCATCTACGAAGTCAACCTTCAGAGCGACTCATCGTTCAAGTCGTAATCGGCAAAATTAAATTGTCGGCGAGCCCGAGAATTTGTTGCGAACAAAAATGATCTCAATCCCGTGAATCAAGCGGGAAGCTAACCGGGCCGGCCTCGCTTTTTTTTGGGGCAAATGGCCAGAGGAGAAAAAGTCAAAATCATCGGGGTCGGTTCCTCCTGGCGATGAGGATGTGAACCGAAGGGGGCGAAGCCTTGCCGCTCGACGCGAAACTTATGATGGACCCGGCCCTTTGGCCGGGCGACGACGAAGGGGAGAATGTCCAAGTCGGAGAGCCGAAGTGGCATGCCCTGTGGACCCACAGCCACTGCGAGCAGTTGGTTCACGACCAACTGGCCGCTAAGCAATTCGATTTATTTTTGCCCAAAATCAACGTCTGGTCGCGGCGCGCCGGACTCCGCTGCCTGACCCAGGTCCCTTTGTTTCCCGGCTACCTGTTCGTTCGCCGCGCGATCGATAAACGGAGTTATTGCGAGATCTGCAAGGCCCGAGGCCTGGTGCGAATACTGGGAGAGCGCTGGGACCGGCTGGCGGCGATTCCCGAAAACGAGATCGAGAGCATCCAGAGAGTGCTGAACAGCGATTACCGGGCCGTGCCCCATTCCTTCGTGCGCGAAGGCCAACGCGTCCGAATCAGCCGCGGACCGCTGAAAGACGTCGAGGGCATTTTGCTCAGGATCAAGCCGGATAAAGGATTGTTCGTCGTCTCGATCGATCTCTTGCAGCGCAGCGTCGCGGTCGAAATCGATTGCACGCTGGTCGTAGCGGCGTAAAGTAAAAAGGAAGGATGAGGGCTGAGGGGATAAAAGAAGCGCAAGTCTGAAAGAGAAGCGATCATGGAAGAACAGCTAGAAAAAGGCGCTAGTCTGGAGTGGCTCCGGGCCGTGTGGCAGCGGCGCAAGTTCCTGGCGCTCGCCGCCTTCGTCATAGGGCTCGCTCTCTTCTTCGGCGTCGCCGCCTTTCTTCCCGACCTTTACCAGGCCACGGCCACCGTGCTGGTCGATCAGGAACAAGTGCGTCAGGACCAACTGCGCGATATCTCCGGCAAGGCCGCCGCCTTGCCCGCCGAGGTCGAAACCCGGCTGCAGACGATCAATCAACAGGTCTTGAGCCGCGCCCGGCTCCAGGAGGCGATTCTCCGCTTCAATCCCTATCCCAAGCTCCAGAACCGCGTCCCCATCGAGGACATCGTGGATGTGATGCGGCGCGATATTCGTCTCGAGCTCAAAAACGTCGAGCAAGAGCCCGGCCACCGCGCCACGGTCGCGTTCGCTTTGAGCTATCAGGGAAGAGATCCCCAGACGGTCGCGCTCGTGACCAACGCGCTGGCGTCCTACTTCGTCGAGGAAAACGGCAAGATGCGCGGGCAGCAAGCGGCCGAGACCGCCGCGTTTCTCAAAACGCAGCTCGACGAGATGAAAAAGAAGCTCGACGCGCAGGAAGCGAAAGTCGCGGGCATCCGCGGGCGTGAAGCGGGCGGGTCGGCGCTCGTCACTTACGAGCGCATGGGCGATCAGCTCCGGCTGAACGCGGAGCGCCTGGCGCGCGCCAGCGATCGCCGCGAAGCGCTTTCGAAGCAGCTATCGGAGCTGGATCCCATCGGCGATCCGCGCGGCCGGAGCGAATATCTCGGCAAGCTCAGGCGCGAGCTCGGCGAGCTTCAGAGCCGGCTCACCGACAAGCATCCCGACGTGATCCGAGCCCAAAACGAGATCGCCGCGCTCGAGAGCGGCGGCGGCGACGTGAAATCAGGGGTGAAGTCGAAAGCGGGCGCCTCCTCCGACCCGACGGTGCAGAAGGTACGAAACGAGCTTCGCGAAGTGGAGACGGAGATTGCCAGCCTCCGGCAGGAAGGAAAAAGCCTGCAAGGAAACATCGCCGGCTATCAGAGAAAGCTCGAAGCCGCGCGCGACTCGCCGGAGGCCATACGCGACTACGAGGCGACGAAGGAGCTCTACGCCTCGCTTTTGAAGCGCTACGCGGAGGCCGAGCAGTCGCAGAACGTGGAGCAAAATCAGAAAGGCGAGAAGTTCCGCGTTTTGGATTCGGCCCTTCCACCGAAGCTCCCCGAGGCGCCCAACCGGTTCTTCCTCAAGCTTCTCGGCCTGGTTTTTTCCATCGGCCTGGCCATGGCCGTGGTGATGGCCGCCGAGCAGATCGATCCTTCATTTCACACGATCGATCATCTGAGAGCTTTTACCAAAGTGCCGGTGCTCGCGAGCATTCGCCGCATCGTGACGGAAAAGGACCGCGCGCGGGACCGACGGCGCCTCGGTCTTCAGATCGCCGCGGCGATGGCGGGCGTGGTCTTGATGATCGGCTTTTCCTATTATTTCGCCCACGAAAACGAGGGGCTCGTCCATAAGTTGAGCCGCAAGCCCGCCGCCGAGACTCCGGCGCGCCAGTGAATCGGCCATGTATCTGAACTTTTACGGACTCAAGCTCAAGCCCTTCAATCCGACGCCGGATCCCAAGTTTCTCTATCTGACGTCGAGCCATCGCGAGGCCCTCGCGCAGATTCTCTACGGCGTTCAGGAAGGAAAAGGCTTCATCGTTCTCACCGGCGAGGTCGGAACCGGAAAGACGACTTTGATTCAGACGCTTCTCCGCCGCCTGGACGAGAGGACCGAAGTCGCCTTCATCTTCAACTCGAAGCTGCCGTTCGAGGCGCTGGTGGAATACATGCTGAGAGACTTCGGCATCATGGACAACCTCAGCTCCCAATCCCAGCGGCTCTTCGCGCTCAACAGCTTTCTGATCGATCGGCGGCGCGCCGGGCAAAATACCGTGCTCATCATCGACGAGGCGCAGAACCTCGACCCGCCGGCCTTGGAGCAGGTGCGGCTGCTGTCGAATTTTGAAACCCCGACGGACAAGCTCTTGCAGATTTTCCTCTCCGGACAGCCCGAACTTCAGGCCAAGCTCGATTTGCCCGAGTTGCGCCAGTTGAAGCAGCGGATCGCGCTCCGCTCGGTCATCCGGCCGCTCACCGCCGACGAGACCTGCGACTACGTTCAGCATCGGCTGAAGATCGCCGGCGCCAGGAACGCCGACATCTTCACCGACGCCGCGCTCGGCCGGATCGCCAAGTATGCGCGCGGCATTCCACGGCTCGTGAACATCGTCTGCGATCACTCGCTCCTCTTCGGCTACGCCGAACAGAAGCGGCGCATCGATGCGGAAACAGTGGATGAGGTCGTGGGCTATCTCGAGCAAGGCGAGCGCCCGCAGCGGAAACCGGCGCTCGGCCGCGCCGGGTGGCGAATGGTCAAGGCGCCGCTTCATTGGCTCTCCGGCGCGCTGGCGGCCGTGTTGGTTCTCGGCTTGGTATTTTTCGTATTGAGATTGGGCGCGCTTGAAGATTTCTCGCTTCAGGTGGAGGGCGCCGTCATCGAGGCGCTACGCTCCCTGTTCAGCGCGCTCGCGGCCTTTCTGCAAGAATCCGTTCGATTCAGGTTCACGTCTTTTCTTACGTAAGCGAATGTTATGAGTAAATTCTTCGAGGCATTGGAGCAAGCGGAGCTGGAGCGGGCGCGGGAGGAAGAGGCCGAGCGGCGGCGCGTCCCGGAGCGCCCGCGCGAGATTTCCCCGAGCCGGGCCGCCAAAGCGGGTCCGAGCAAAAGCGCTGCGGTCTACGATCGCCCGGCCGACGCGGCGGCCAAGACCGCAGCCAGGGAAAAACCCGCGCCGCGGCCCAAGCCGCCTATGGAAGCGCCGCTCGGCGGCCTCGACGATCACCTGGTAAGCCTTCTCGACCCGGCGTCGCCCGAGTCCGAGCAGTATCGAACTCTTTGCTGCGCGCTGGAACAGGATCCGAACCTTCGCGTCGTCGCGATCACCAGCCCCGGAGGCGGCGACGGCAAAACGCTCACGGCGATCAACATAGCGGCCACGCTGTCCCAAGCCGCCCAGAACCGCGTTCTTCTGATCGACGCCGATCTGCGCCACCCGTCGGTGGCGGTCCATTTCGGGATGGATCATCTCGAGCAACCGGGTCTGATCGATGCCGTTCTGAATCCGGACGTTGCGCTTCGAGACGTCGAGATCGCTCTGCCGACGTTCAACCTTTCCATCGTAACCGCCGGGCACAGCTTCGATCCCCCGTACGAGGCGCTCAAATCGCCGAAGCTCGCGGCGCTCGTCCAAGAGGCGCGCCGGAGATACGACTATGTGGTCGTCGATACGCCGCCGATCGTTCCGGTTCCGGACTGCCGGGTCATCGGCCGGTGGGTCGAGGGATTCTTGATCGTCGTCGCCGCGCACCAAACGCCGAGAAAATTACTGGAGGAAGCCTTGAACATCGTCGATCCGGCGAAAGTCGTCGGTCTCGTGTTCAACGGCGACGACGTCCCGCTCTCGCGTTATTACGATTACTATTACTACGCTTCCGGCCGTTCCCACGGCGGCAATGGCGCCGCGTGGAGCGACCGGCTGAAAAAAGCCGCGGCTTCTTCCCAAACTTCTTTTCGGCTCGCCCAGAAATGACCGCGCTCAAAAACAGCATTGCCGCGATCCTGTTCTTGCTCGAAGGCGGCGCCATCTTCGGCGCGGCTTACGCGCTGCTGTCGGCTTGGGGGAGCGCCGCGCCGAAGGACGGAGGCTTCCTAACGGCGCCGCCCGAGCGGGCGCTGGCGTTTTCTTTCTGCTGCCTCGCCGCTCTATACACCAACGGTCTCTACCGTCGCGGCGCCGTCCGGAGCCTCGCCGAAGTATCGCCGCGGCTCTTTCGATCCGTGCCCCTGATGCTGCTGTTTCTGGGGCTGATCTATACTCTCGTTCCGCAAAGCACGATTCCCACGGCGGCGCTCATCTCCGGCGTCGCGGCCGTGACCGGTCTCTTGTGGGTTCTGCGCGCGAGCATCTATGGTCTTCTACAACGCCGGGCTTTTCTCAAGCGGGTCGTCATTCTCGGCAACTGCCCGCTGGTCGGGAAACTCATCCGTGAAATCGAGCGCCAAATTCCTTGTCAGTACGTCATTGCCGCGATCGTCGACGACTCGGTGACTCTGGGACGGCCGCTGGTCCGCCGCACCGTGAGAAGGATTCTCGAGCAGCTCGGCTATCCCTACATGGGTCCGCTGAGGCACCTGCGCAAGATCGTCGAGGAAGTGCGGCCCGAGCGCATCATCGTCGCGCCGGCGGTTGGATTGGATCGTCCTTTCGTGCGCCAGATCCTCCTCGAAGCCCGCTCCCATGGAATCGTCGTCGAACACGGCGCCGAGGTCTATGAGCGCCTCACCGGAAAAGTGCCGATCGAGTGGCTGACGCCGGAGAGCCTCGTCTTTTCCAAGAACTTTCGCCGCTCCGGCTTCGACCAGGCATTGGCGCGCATCAGCAGTCTCGTAGCCGCCATCATGGGACTCATCGTCTTTGCGCCCCTGATGGCGGGGATCGCCGTGGCCATCAAACTGGATTCGCGCGGCCCCGTCCTTTTTGTTCAGGAGCGGGTCGGCCGGCGCGGCCGGACTTTCAAGCTGCTCAAGTTCCGCACGATGCACCCGGCCCGCCGGAGCACTTCCGAATGGGCTGAGGATAACGCCGACCGGATCACGCGGGTCGGCAAGTGGCTGAGAAAGTTCCGTTTCGACGAGCTGCCGCAATTCGTGAACATCTTCAAGGGCGATATGAATCTGATCGGTCCGCGGCCCCACCCGGTGTCGAACTTCGAGCTTTTCGTTCTGGTGTCGAGGAACGCCCCCGAATGCGGCCAGCCGATTCCTTATTACTCTCTGCGCTCGATGGTCCGGCCCGGAATCACCGGCTGGGCGCAGATCCGGTATCGTTATGCCAACGGCTTGGAGGAAGAGATCGAGAAGATGCGCTACGACCTCTACTACATCAAACACATGTCGTTCTGGTTCGACCTCTGCATTCTTGTCCAAACGATCAAGGTCGTCCTCTTCGGGCAGGAATCGCGGCGCGCTTCGTGTTCCAAAGATCCTCCGGCGAGCCGGCCCGAGCCCCGGCTGGAAAGCGCCGCCTGAGAGTTTCGCCCCGGCGTCACATGTAGGGGCAGGCCCCTGCGCCTGCCCTTCCTTTCGGGCGACCACGGAGGGTCGCCCCTACAACAAAATTTAAATTACGGGTGAAAGAGTCCATGCAGCGCAGCTCATCGCTCGAATGGTGGCGCCCGGATATTTCGGCGGACAGCGCCGCTCCGGCTCGGACGGCCCCCGCGGCCGTCACGCGCGGCAGCTCGGTCCCGTTCTGGGCGCTCGCGGCTTTCACGGCCATCTTGTTGATCTCGCCCCAGAGCTACTTCCCGATCTTCGAGAAGTTGCGCATCGCGCTCCTCACGGCCGGTCTGGCGGCGGCCGCCTATTTTTGGGACTGCCTGGTCTACCGGCAGCCTCTTACCATTCGGTCGCGCGAGATTTGGCTCGCCGCTCTGCTGGCGGCGTGGGCGCTCGTCACCGTTCCCTTCTCCTACTCGCCGGGAGCGAGCTTATCCTTTCTTTTCGAGGCCTACGTCAAGAGCCTGGTCGTCTTCTGGTTGCTGGCGAACATCGTGAGCTCCGTCACAAGGCTCCGCGCCGTCGCCTGGGAGCTCAGCCTGATAGCGATCCCGCTCGCCCTGACGGCGGTCTATAATTTTTATTCGGGCGTTTTTCTCGATCCCACGGTGAAGCAGCGCATCGCGGGCTACCAGGGCGCGGTCGCCGGGAATCCGAACGATCTCGCCTTGATGATCAATCTGATTCTTCCTTTCAGCGTCGCGCTCTTGCTGATCCATCGCAGCAGACCCGCCGCGCGGTTCCTCTTGACGGCCGGCATCGGCCTTTCGGCCGTGGCGGTCATCGTCACCTTTTCGCGCGGCGGATTCGTTACGCTGACGACGCTTTTCCTCCTCTATCTGTGGAAATTTCGCCGCCGGTCGGAGCGCCGTTGGATGTGGACGCTGTTTGCCTTTCTGCTGGTGTCGATCCCCCTGGCGGGTCCGGAATATCTCGAGCGCCTGTCGACCATCACGGACATAAAAGCGGACGAGACCGGCTCGGCGCAGCAGCGCTGGGGGGACATGGCGGCCGCCGCCGAATTCACGCTTAGACATCCGATCATCGGCGCCGGAATCGGCCAAAACTTGCAGGCCGTCCGCGAGCTGCGGGGGCCCTCCGGCTACTTGGTTCACAACGTCTACCTGGAATACGCCGCGGAGTTGGGAATCCCGGGCCTCGTGCTCTTTCTCCTGTTGCTCGCCGGCGGCATCAAGTCCGCCGCCCTCGTTCAAAGGGAAACCAAAGAAGCGCGGGGCGAGCGCGGCGAGCTGTTCTATCTCGCGGAAGGGATACAGACGAGCCTGATTGCGTTCGCAGTCTCCTGCTTGTTTTATCCCGTGGCGTATCACGTTCATTTTTACTACATCGCCGGCCTCGCGGTTGCAGCCCAGGCCCTGTGCCGATCAGAAAGCGGATCGTGGAAATAAATCGAATCAAGCTGCTGAAGTTTCTTCACACCTTCGAGATCGGCGGCACCGAGAGGCAGGTGGTGACGCTCGCCCGAAAACTCGATCCGGCCAAGTTCGATTTAAGCATGGCCTGCTTCTACAAGATGGGACCCTTCCTGCAAGACATCGAGCGGCGCCGGATACCGCTCAAGGAATATGGGGTCAGAAGTCTCCGCAGCGCCACGGCTTTCAGAGAAGCGCTCCGATGCGCCGGCGACCTAAGGCGCGACCGGACCGAGATCGTTCACGCCTACGGTTTTTATTCCAACGTGTTTGCCATTCCGGCCGCGCGGCTGGCGGGCGTCCCGGTCGTGATCGGGTCGATTCGCGACACGGTGGAAGGTCCGCCGCTGCAGCGTCGGGCGCACAAACTGGTTTGCCGCCTGGCCGACTGTGTTCTGGTCAACGCCGAGGTCATCAAACAGCGGCTCATCGCGGAAGGATACAATGGGTCCAAGATCAGAGTGATCAAGAACGGCATCGATCTCTCCAGGTTCGCAAAGAAAAATGAAGACTGCAAAGTGCGTCTGGAGTTCGGGCTGCCTCCCGCCGCGCCCCTGGTGGTCGTGCTGGCGCGTCTCAGCCGATTCAAGGGAATCGAATATTTCCTGCAAGCGGCGGCCATCGTAGCCAAGCGCATCGAGGAGGCGCGCTTCCTGATCGTCGGGGATCTTAAATACGACCAAGCCTACAGGACTGAGCTGAAGCGTCAGGCGACTCGTCTCGGCATCGGCAGGCGCGTCATCTTCACCGGCTTCAGGCTCGACGTGCCGGAGGTACTCTCGGAAGCTTCGATCTCCGTCCTCCCCTGCCATAGCGCCGAAGGGCTGTCGAATTCTTTGCTCGAGTCCATGGCGGTCGGCCTGCCGGTCGTCGCCACGACGGTCGGCGGCAATCCGGAAGTCGTCGAGGAGGGAACGACCGGCCTGCTCGTGCCGCCGCGCGAGCCCGAAGCGCTGGCCCGGGCGATTTCACTGCTGCTCGCCAACCCCGAGACGGCGCGCAGATTCGGCGCGGCGGGGAGACAACGGGTCGCGCGGCACTTTTCTCTGGAGCGAATGACCCGGGATACGGAAGAACTCTACAGCCAGCTTCTGGAAACCGCCCGCCGCAGGACCGCGTCCGCAAACGCGGACGGGCGCTTTTCCAGACGCTGGCGTCGGTCGCGCAATCTGTTGCGGTCGCCGCGCTGAGGCCCGTCTCCCGACAATCTAAAACAGCCGCCGAAAGCGAAGTTCCCCGAGGGAGGTTGAGTATGCGATCGACCGCGGCGCTGCGCTTCCAACGGGGGCGGAGGGCGAATGGACGATCGGGTTTTAGCGCGCTCACGGAGAGCCCTATGATGCCGGCAACAGCCCTTTCTTTGGAACAGTCTTCGACCGATGCCGAGATATCGGTCGAAGCCGTCACCGAGTACGATGCCTTTCTCGACCTCGCGCCTGACTGGAATCGGCTGGTCGAAGAGGCCGAAATCGATCATCCCTTTCTCCGCCACGAGTGGTTCCGCGCGTGGTGGGACAGTTTCGGAACCGGAAAACAGCTCCACATTCTCGTCGTCAGGAGGGGCGCGGAAACCATCGGCATAGCCCCGCTCATGCTGAGCCCCGCCCGCATCTATGGTCTCAAGATGCGCCGGCTCCAATCGATTCATAACGACCACAGCCCGCGCTTCGACCTCATCGTCGGCGGCTTGCCGGAAGACGTTTACGGCGCCATTTGGAATTACCTCTCCAGGCGCCGGAAATTTTGGGACGTGCTGCAGGTCTCGCAGATACTAACTTGCTCGCCGACGTTCGCGGCGCTGTCGGGCCTGGCGCGGGCGGAGGGCCTTCTCGTCGGCATTTGGCCTTCGGACCATTCGCCGTACATCGATCTGGCTCCGGGCTGGAACGCCTACCAGGCGCGCCTGAGCTCTCATCACAAAGGGAAAATCCGCCGGCGTTTGAGACAGCTCGAGCTTCTCGGCCGGGTGGAGCTCGAGATCGTCGCCACGAACGAAAACATGGACGCCGCGTTGGCGGACGGCTTTA
This sequence comes from Candidatus Binatia bacterium, assembly GCA_036504975.1. Lineage (NCBI taxonomy): Bacteria > Candidatus Binatota > Binatia (SeqCode) > Binatia bacterium. The sequence continues at coordinate 23,383 of DASXUF010000049.1, forward strand.
GGCTCGAGGCCGCGGGCTGGAAAAGCGAATCGGGCACGGCCATTCGCTGCCAGCCGGACCTGGTGCGTTTTTATAGTCAACTGGCCCGGAACGCGGCGGCGGTCGGCGCGCTGCGCTTGATCTTTCTGACCGTCGGTGGAACGCGGATCGCGTTCGCCTACGGTATGGGCTACAAGAACAAGCTTTTTGTCCTCAAGACCGGCTACCACCCGGAGTATGCGGCCTACTCCCCGTACAACATTCTCTGCTACCTGCTTTTTCGCGACGCCTGCGAGCGCGGCTTGGCGGAATACGAATTTTTAGGAGTCGACGATAGCTGGAAGCTTAGCTGGACGAAAACAACCAAAGCGCACTGCTGGCTGTACGTGTTCAGGAATGCCCCGCGCCCGCGCCTGCTCCACTGGCTCAAGTTTCAAGCGGCGCCGAGAATAAAGCGCAGTTGGCCCGCGGTTTTTCTTCGGAGATAGTCCATGTACGTTCCCGCCTGGCAATTGCTCAGTCCTAGGTATTTCTTCCGCGCCGCTCGCCGCTGCGGGCGGCCGTTCCCTCTCGACGCTCCCAACCGGACGTCCTTCTACGTGGCGCGGAGCGGGATCTACCATCTTATCCGCGCCCTCGGTTTTGACCGTGGCGCAACCGTGTTGATGCCGGACTACCACAGCGGCGTCGAAGTCTGGGCCGTGCGGGCGGCCGGCGCCCGCGTGGAATATTATCACGTCGATCGAAACATGGAGCCGGATCTGAACGAGATCGAAGATCTGTGCCGGTCCAACCCGAGGGCGATTTATATGATCCACTATCTCGGCTGGCCGCAGCCGGTGAAAGAAATGAGAGAGATCTGCCGAAGACGCGGCCTCATCTTGATCGAAGACTGCGCGCTTTCATTCCTGAGCGAGCTGGACGGACAACCGCTCGGAACCTTCGGCGACTATGCCGTGTTCTGCCTGTACAAAACACTGCCCGTTCCGAACGGCGGGATTTTGGTCCAGAACGGCGCGCCGCTCGACGCGCTGGCGGACCTCGAGACGAAGCCGTGCGATAAGCTCTCGGTCATGGCTCGCAGCGCGGAGCTGATGCTGGATTGGCTCCAGACCCGTTCGGAATTTATCGGGCAAGCGCTGCGCCTGGCGAAAGGCGCGGCCGGCAAAGCGCTCACCGCGCTCGGCAGGGAACGACTGCCGGTGGCGGACATCACCCCGGAGTTTCAATCGGCCGGCTACCACGTGGAAAAACTCAACGTCGGCCTGTCGTCTCTCTCCGCCGCCTTGCTCGACCGATTCGACTACGAGTCGATCCGGCAGACGCGGCGGGACAATTATTCGCGTCTCCACGAGCTGCTCGCGGGCAAGGTCCCGTCCTTGCCCCGGGAGCTGGAAGACGGCGTGTGCCCGCTGTTTTTCCCGCTTCTCGTGAGCGAAAAACATTCGGCCGCTCAAGCGCTGTGGCGACAGGGAATCCGCGCCGTGGAATTTTGGAATTACGGCTATCCCGAAGCGGACGAACACACGGCCCCGGACGCGCGCTTCCTTCGCGATCATGCCCTGGAGCTTCCCATCCATCAGGACATCACGCCGGCCCAGATCGAGCACATGGCGGAACAGGTCGTGAAGCTGCCATATTCCCGCTTCGCCCGCGAGGAGTTTAATCGCAGCCGGGCGCGCGGCCGGCGCGCGTTGCTCCGATCCGTTTCGTAGTCGCCATGCACGCGCAGACAGAAATCGTAGAAGACGCTTCGAGCTTCGAGACGCTCCGCGAGGAATGGAGCCGTCTCCTGGAGACGAGCGCGTCGGATTGCGTCTTCTTGACCTGGGAGTGGCTCTTCACCTGGTGGAAACATTTTTTTCAAGGGAGGAAGTTATCCATACTGGCGCTGCGCGAGGGTCCGGAATTGATCGCGCTCGCGCCGTTCGCGTCGAGTCCTCCCGGGCTGAGATTCTTTTCGCCTTTTCGCTCTCTCGAGTTTCTCGGCGCCGGCAGCATCGGCTCGGATTACCTGGACGTCATCCTCAAGCGCGGCAAGGAAGAACCAGCCTTGGCGGCGCTGGCGGAAGAATTGGCCCATGAAAAGCGCGCGCTCAAGCTCGATCATCTCAACCGGCGCTCCTCCTCGGCCGCCGAGTTGGCCCAACGACTGAAGAAGCTCGGCTGGAGTCTCTACGAGGCCAGACGCAGCGTGAGCCCGTACATCGAGCTGGCCGGCCATTCGTGGGAATCGTATCTCGCCGGCCTGGGACCCGAGCATCGCTACAATGTCCGGCGCCGCATGAAAAACCTCTCGAAGCAGTTCGATGTCCGCTTCGAAGCCGCCGGCACGGAAGAAGAGCGCCGCGAAGCGTTTTCTCTGCTGGTTGAGTTACACGGGATGCGCTGGCGACAAAACGGCGTCGGCGGGGTCTTTCGCGCGCCGGGCTTGCTCTCTTTCCACGAGGAGATGAGCCGGCTGGCTTTGGAGCGCGGCTGGCTCAGGCTCTTCGTTCTCCGGCTCGACGGCAAGCCCGCGGCCGCTCTTTACGGCTTCCGCTACAAAGGCGTTTTTTATTTTTACCAGTCCGGCTTCGATCCGGCCTACGGCAAATTCAGCGTCGGTCTGGTGACGATGGGCCTGGCGATCAAGAACGCTATCGAAGAAGGAGCATCGGAGTACGATTTCCTCTATGGCGACGAGCCCTACAAGTTTCTTTGGGCGCGCCGGGCGCGCGAGCTGGGATGCCTGGAGATGTATCCGCCCAGCATGGCCGGGCGGGTCTACAAACAAGCCGTCGATCTCAACCGCGCGGCCAGAAAGATGGCGCGCCAGGTGCTGGCTCAACCGCTCTCGGGCCTGAGATAGTTTGCTGCAAGCGACCAAGCGACATGGATCTCGGAACTAATCATACGCTGCGGCGGCTGGTAAAAACGGGCATAGCCTCCGCGTTGAACTGGAGCGGAACCGACCGGCTGCTGGACGGGCCGGATCTCCTTATCCGGAGGCCCGTGGTCTTGTGTTATCACCGGACGGTGGAAGACTTTGCCGCCGGCGCGAGTCAATCTCTCCCTTCGATGCTGACCAGCCGCGCAATGTTGGAGCGCCACCTCGATTGCCTGGGCCGCCGGTTCGATTTCGTCTCCCTCGACGACCTCGGCGCCTGGCTGGAAGGCAAAAAACATTTCGCCCGGTCGGCCGCCGCCGTCACCTTCGACGACGGTTACGCGGACTTCTATCACCACGCGTTTCCACTGTTGCAGCGCAAGGGAATTCCGGCGGCGGTTTTCGTGCCGACCGATCTGGCCGGGACTTCCGCTCTGCAGATCCACGACCGTCTCTTCCTCCTGCTCGCGCGCGCCTTCGAGCGCTGGGGGTATCGGTCCGCCGTGGGTTTCGTCCGGTCGTATCTCGACCGTGGGAAACCGGCCGCCTACGCGCAGAGGATCGGATTCGACGAGTGGACGCCGCCGAACGCCGTCAGCTCGCTGCTCGGCTCCTTGCCGCAAGACGAGGTTCACCGGTTGATCGAAACGCTGGAGACCGAGATCGAAATTGGGCCCGAGGCATGGAACGCGCATCGCGCCTTGACGTGGGAGATGATCGTCGCGATGCACCGAGCGGGCGTGACCGTCGGATCGCACACCAAAACACACGTCGAGCTCACCAACGAAAAGCCGCAAACGATTCTCGACGAGATCCAGGGCTCGCGCAGCGAGCTGGAGCGGAGGCTCGGAACGGAAGTGACGCACATCGCCTATCCCGACGGGCAGTTCAACGCCGCCGTGGTCCAGGCTGCGGCCGCGTGCGGCTACCGGTTCGGATACACCACTTGCCGGCACCGGGATGCGCGCCATCCTCTGTTGACGATACCGAGAATCCTCCTGTGGGAGAACTCCTGCCTCGATGCGCGCGGGGATTTTTCTCCCGCTATTTTCAAGTGCCTCGTGAGGGGACTCTTCCCTTTCACGGATAACTGCCTGCGGGATCACCGCAGAACGAATGGAAATGGATTCGACCTTTAAGCCCGCGCTGCTGTTGATGGCCGGAAGAGTCATGGCGTTCGCCGTGACGTTTTTCATTCCGGTGGTGCTCGTCAGGGTCTTCGACCAGGCCGAATTCGGCACGTACAAGCAGCTCTTTTTGATTTACGCCACGCTTTTCGGCGTCGCCCAGATCGGAATGGCGGAGAGCCTTTTTTACTTCCTCCCTTCGGAGCGCGAAAAAGGCGGCCGGTATGCGGCGAATTCCATCATCGCTCTGACGATTGCGGGGCTCGTCTGCCTGGGGCTCCTCAGCCTGGGAGCGCCGAGAATCGCGCAGTTGCTCGGCAACAGCGCGCTGATCCCCTACATTCCGTACGTCGGCTTCTTTCTGCTGCTGACGATGGTCTCATCCATCCTGGAAATCGTCATGACGTCGCGCAAGCGCTTCTTCTTGACCGCTTCGGCGTACGCTCTCTCCGACATGCTGAAAGGCCTCTGCTTCATTATTCCCGCGGTCCTCACGCGCCGATTGGAATGGCTGCTGCTCGGGGCCATTTTCTTCGCCTCGATCCGTTTGATCGCGACGCTGTTCTACATCGGACGCGAATTTCGCGGCGATACCTCTTTCAACGCCCCGGCGCTCAAAAGTCAACTGGCCTATGCCTTGCCCTTTGCCGCCTCGGAATTGCTCACCTACTCCGCGGGGCAATACCACAATTACGCCGTGTCGTATTCCTTCGACGCGGCGACCTTCGCGATCTACGCCGTGGGCTGTCTCCAGATCCCGTTGGTCGAGCTGGTGCATGGGCCGGTCAGCAACGTGATGATGGTCAGGATGACCGAGGAGATCCGGGACGGGCGCGGCGGTTCCGTGCTTCCCATCTGGAACGACACGGCGCGGAAAATGGCCCTGGTCTTTTTCCCGCTGCTCGGGCTGCTCCTGGTAAGCGCCCGCGAGCTGATCGTTCTTCTGTTCACCGAAAATTACCTGGCTAGCGTGCCGATTTTCATGATTTGGTCGGTCACGGTTTTGCTGCCGGTGCTGCAGACCGACGGCGCGCTGCGCGTCTACGCCAAGACTCGCTTTCTTTTCTGGGTGCGCGCGGCGGAGCTGGTTCTGACGGTGGCGCTGATCCACTGGTTCATTCCCTGGTTTCATCTGGCGGGCGCGGCGATGGTCACCGTCTTTGCCGCTTTCGCCACGAAGCTCTGGTCTTTGGTTCGACTGAAGCAAGTCATGCAAGCCGGGCTTTCCGAGTTTCTCCCCTGGAGAAGCCTGGCGTTGAACGCGGCGGTGAGCGTCGCGGCGGCGGCGCCGGCGATGCTGGTCAAAACGCATCTGGAGCTGCCGCCTTTTCTCCTGATGTTCGTCGCGTGTGCGGCTTACGGCATCGCGTGGTTGATTCTTGCATTCGCGCTTCGTCTCATCACCGTGGACGAGCGCATCGCGCTCATCGGCTTGCTGCAACGATTCCCAACCAGCGCTTCAAAAGTAGGACAACTGATAAGGGGGTACTAGCAATATTTTCCACGAGCAGCCCGAGAGCGCGAGCCGCTCCGGGCGAGCTCAATAGTTTCTGTGGCTCGAGGGCCACCCTCGCCGGCCACCCCAGAGGTGCCAACTCCATCCGCCAGGGCCTGCCGTGTCACCACACGTCCCTGTGACCTCGCCCTTCGGGCTCGCACTCTCGGGCTGCCCCCCTCCTACACGCGGGTGCGGGTCCGCAGGGGGCGAGAATGAAAGCCGCAGGCACGGGGCCGCAAAGGTGCAATGACTTGCGTGGTGATTGGTACTCTGAAACACAGAATTAGGTTGCTCGCTGCAGAGAGACGATTCAAAAAGTCTACGAGGCACTGCCCTATTGCCTGCGGCTTGAAGGCTCGTCCCTGAGGAACCGTCGATCTCACTCTGACTAAGATGGTTCGCGTTGGGGTGACTAATTCGTATTAATTCGTACTAGAGGAATATTTCTTATGTGCGGCATCGCAGGAATAATGAGTCTCGGCGACAGACCGGTTCGGCTGGAAGAGGTGCAAAGCATGTGCGCCGCGATCGCGCATCGCGGGCCGGACGACGAGGGCTTCTACGTCGCCCCCGGCGTCGGTCTCGGCATGCGCCGCTTGAGCATCATCGATCTCGCGACGGGACGCCAGCCCGTGAGAAACGAGGACGGCTCGATCCAGGTCGTCTTCAACGGCGAGATCTATAACTTCAAGGAGCTGCGCGGCGATCTCGAGCGGCGCGGCCACTCGTTCTACACCGCGACCGACACGGAGACGATCGTCCATCTCTATGAGGAGTACGGCGCGCGCTCGGTGGAAAAACTGCGCGGCATGTTCGGCTTCGCCCTCTGGGACGCGCGCAAGCGAACGTTGCTCCTGGCGCGCGACCGTTTGGGGGTGAAGCCGCTGTACTATGCCGAAATCGGCGGCAGGCTCGTCTTCGCCTCCGAGCTGAAGGCGATCCTTCAGCTCGCGGAGGTCGAGCGCAAGCTCGATTGGAAAAGCGTCAACCACCTTTTCACCTTCATGTGCACGTCCCGCTCCGACAGCATCATCGAGGGCGTCCACAAGCTCGCGCCGGGGCATCTCTTGATCGCCGCGGCGGGACAAAAGCCGGTCGTCGAGCGCTACTGGGACGTCTGCTTCGAGCCGGATTACGGCCGGAGCGAGGAATATTTCGTCGAGCGGCTGCGTGAGCTTCTGCAAGAGTCGGTCCGTCTCCGGATGGTGAGCGACGTCCCGCTCGGCGCGTTCTTGAGCGGCGGTATCGATTCGAGCGCGGTCGTCGCCGCCATGGCGCATCTCGGCTCCGCTCCATTGAAAACTTTTTCCATCGGCTTCAAGGAATCCGCATTCAACGAGCTGGCGCACGCCCGCGCCATCGCCAGGAGGTTCGGCGCCGAGCACCACGAGCTGGTGCTCGAGCCCAACGTCCTGGAGATCATCGACGATCTCGCCTGGCATCTGGACGAGCCGTTCGGCGACCCGTCGTGCATTCCCACGTACATGGTGTCGAAGCTGGCGGCGCGCCACGTCAAAGTCGTGCTTTCCGGCGACGGCGGCGACGAGCTATTCGGCGGCTACGACAAGTACGTCGTCGAAGGCAACGACCGGCGCTACCGGGTGCCGCTTTTGCTGCGGAAAATTTTCGGCGCCACGGCCCGGCTCATGCCCGAGGGAATGAGAGGGCGCAACCTGCTGTACCATTTTTCCCTCGCGGGGGCCGAGCGCTATCTGGACAGCGTCATCCTATTCACCGAGGAAGAGAAGAAAAAATTATTTCGTCCCGAGGCGATCGCGATGACCGACCCTTACGAGCCGTGGCGGCGGGAGCTCGACGCGCTATCGCAAGCCAACGGCAATTGGCTTCCGGCCCTCCAATACTTGGACCTGATGGGTTACCTGCCGAACGATATTCTGACCAAAGTGGACCGGATGAGCATGGCCCACTCCATCGAGGCGCGCGATCCTTTGCTCGATCACAAGCTCGTCGAGTTCGCCGCGACGATCCCGCCCGAGCTGAAGCTGCGCGGCGGCGTGACGAAGTATATCTTCAAGCAGGCGCTGCGCGGGCTCTTGCCCGACGAGATCATCGACCGGCCCAAGCAGGGCTTCGGGATTCCGCTGGGGCAATGGTTTCGCGGCCGGCTGAGCGGCTTCGTCCATGACCTGCTGCTCTCGGAGCGGAGCAGGCAGCGCGGGATCTTCAACCTCGACTTCATCGATAACTTTCTGAAACAGCACGAAAGAGGAAGGATCGCCGACCTGGAAATCTGGACGTTGATCTCCTTCGAGCTGTGGTGCAGGACGTTTCTCGACGGAAGGCCTGCGGCATCTCAAATTTCAAATCTCAAATCTCAAATAGCGGCTCAAAGCGGCGCCGCGCGGCAACTTTCATCGACAGGCTGATTGTAGGAACCATCTCGATGAGTCCGATGTTCGATCTTCGTCCTCTCGCCGCGGTCCTGTTGACGGCCGGAGTTTTGCTTTGGCGCGCGTCCGCGGCCGGAGCGCCCTCGTTTCCCGGCGGGTTTATCGAGAAATCCACCAACACCGCCGCGCGCCCAAGGCTGACCCAAGCGCAGATTCAAAGCTTTGTTCCGTCCGGGAGAGGCAAGTTCAAGTTTCCCGCGCCGTACAACACGGAAGGAATCCGCATCACCGTTCCCTCCGACTGCGGCGGCAACGCCTGCCTTTTCCCCGTGGGATATTCGTACTGGAGCAACATCAACAACCACGCCGGCAGCGATACGATGTTGATTTTTCTCGGACTCGAGCAGAAATACGGCGGTACCGGCCCGACGCTGTTCAGCTACCATAAGCCGACCGACGAAGTGAAAAAGCTCGGGCCGCTGTTTCCGCCGTCGAGCCCGTTCTACTCGCACAGCGGCGACGGCTGGTATTTCAGCGCGACTCAGCCGACGAAACTCTATGTCTCCAATAATGGGCCGCAGCTCCAGCGCTACGACGTCTTGGCGAAAAATTTCTCGACCGTCTTCGACGTCACCGAGAAGTTCGGCAAGGACAAGACGGTGGGGCAGACGCATTCGAGCAGCGACGACCGGGTTCATTCCGGGACGCTCCAGTGCGTCAAGGCCGGGTGCAGCGACGGCGTGAATACCGCGAAAGGCGATCAAGAGGCAATGGGGTGCCTGGTGTACAACGAAAACACGCGCCGGTTCTCCTACTTCCCCAAGAAAAAGGAATTCGACGAGTGTCAGATCGACAAGAGCGGCCGCTGGCTCTTTATCCTGGAGCAATGGGACGGACTCCACGACATGGACAACCGCGTCGTGGATCTGGACACCGGCAAGCAAAGAACGCTGCTCTCCAACCAGCAAAAAATTCTCGGGACGAAATTCGGCGCCGTGGTCCACGTCGACATGGGCTACGGCTACGTCGTCGGAGGCGACAGCGCGGACAGCCGGCCCTACACGAAGGTCGTCTACAACTTCGCCAAAGAGCCGCTCGACGGCGTGCTCGCCTACTATGCGACGCCCGGCTCCGCCTCCTCGCTCCTTCACATCGCGCACGGCAACGCCAAACCGAATGTCCTCGCCGAGCAGCAGTACGCTTGCGGCAGCGGCGCCGGCGGCGACGCGGGGCGGCGCGACGAGATCATCTGCTTTCGGCTGGACGGGTCGCTGAACGCGCTTCCGGTAGCTCCCGTCATGACCGACCTCAAAGCGCGGGGAGGCGATATTGACGGCGGCTGCGGCGAGTACTGCAAGCAGCCGAAAGGCAATATCGACGTCACCGGCCGCTATTTTATCTGGACGAGCAACATGGGCGGCAACCGGCTGGACGCGTTTATCGTCAAGGTACCTGCGCAGTTGCTCGCGCCAAATCTGCCTTAACAATGCCGGCATCCGATGTTCTCCGTTGAGTCCCTGGCGAGCGCTCCCTTGATCTACACGCGCGCGCGTCGCCCGCGGATCGCGCTGGTCGCGGCGAGTCTCGATATCCTCGGCGGCCAGGGCGTGCAGGCGAATATTTTGCTCGAGCGGCTGCGCGGCGACGGCTACGAGGTCGCTTTCATTCCGATCAACCCGCGCTTCCCCGCGCCGCTGCAGGGAATCCGCCAATATCCCTATGCGCGGACGCTGCTCAACCAGGCGCTTTATTTCCCGAGCCTGTTGCAGTTGCAGCGCGCCGACGTGGTGCACGTCTTCTCCGCTTCCTACTGGTCGTTTCTTCTCGCGCCGCTGCCGGCGATGCTCGCGGCCAAGAGCCTCCGCAAGCGGGTCGTCCTCAACTATCACAGCGGCGAAGCCGCGGACCATTTGGCCAACTGGGGAAGGCTCGTGCACCCGTGGCTGCGCCTGGCGGACGAGATCGTCGTGCCGTCCGATTATCTGAAAGAGGTCTTTGCCCGTCACGGCTACCGGGCGCGCGTCATCCGCAACGTCGTCGATGCTTCGCGTTACCGCTATCGCGAGCGGGATCCGCTGCGTCCCCGGCTCGTCTCCACCCGCAATCTCGAACCCTATTATCGCGTCGACAACACGATCGAGGCGTTCGTTTTGCTCGCAAATCGCTATCCGGACGCCACGCTGACCATCGCGGGACAAGGCAGCGAAGACGAGCGGCTGAAGCGTCTGGCCGCTGCGCTCGTGGGATACAAAATCCGCTTCGTCGGCCGCGTGGAGCCTTGGATCATGCCCCGCCTCTACGACCAGGGAGATATCTTCGTCAACTCTTCCGTCGTGGACAACCAGCCGTTGTCGGTGCTCGAAGCGTTCGCAGCCGGGCTGCCGGTCGTCACGACCGCGCCCGGCGAAGTCGCCGGCATGGTGCGCGACGGCGAGACGGGCTCGATCGTTCCCGCGGACGATCCGCGGGCGATGGCCGAAGCGGTCGAGGATCTGTTGGAGAATCCCGATCACGCCCGAGAGCTGGCGCGCAACGCAAGAGCAGAAGTCCAAAAGTACAGTTGGCCGGAGGTGCGCGGCGAGTGGGCGGCGGCTTACACGGGAGAATGGCAATGAAACTGGCGCGACTCAAGAATATGGGCATTACCGAGATCGCCTATCGCGGCCGTCAGGAAGCGAACAAATGGCTGGAGCGAGTCGGAGTCAACGGCAACGGGGAACTCTCTTTCCATGCGCGCGATGGGAATCCCGACCGAACCGCCCTGCTCGTGCGGGACCGATTTCACGAAGTCGGCCCGCGCCGCTTTTTCGCCGGCGCCGCCGGCGACGAGACGCCGGACCTCGCGAGCGAAAAAATGGCCCATGCCTGCGAGCAGACGATCGCCGCCGCGGATGAAATCTGCCGCGGACGCTTCGATCTGCTGGGTTACCGCGGGCTTTCCTTCGGCGCTCCGATCGACTGGCATTTGGATCCGGTCTCCGGACAGAGAAGCCCGCTCGTGCACTGGAGCCGCGTGAGACCGCTCGATCCCGCGATGGTGGGCGACAGCAAAATCGTGTGGGAGCTCAACCGCCATCAGTGGCTGATCCATCTCGGCATCGCCTACCGTCTCACCGGAAACGCCAGGTACGCCGAAGCCTTTGCGGCGTACCTGGTTCAATGGATGCAGGCGAATCCGCCCGGCATCGGCATCAACTGGGCGAGCAGCCTGGAGGCGGCGCTGCGCATCGTCTCCTGGTCGTGGGCGCTCTCTCTCTTCCGCGACTCGGAGGAGCTTTCGCCGGAGCTTTTCGCCGCGCTGCTCGAAGGCCTCTCGCTCCACGCCGCGCACGTGGAAAAATATTTATCTTACTACTTCGCGCCCAACACCCATCTCACCGGCGAGGCCCTGGGCCTTTTCTACGCCGGAGTTCTCTACCCCGAGCTGCCGTGGGCCGGCCGCTGGCGCGATCTCGGCGCGCGCATCTTGATCGAGCAGAGCGGGCGGCAGATTTTTTCCGACGGCGTCTATTTCGAGCAGTCCACCTGCTACCAGCGCTACACGGCGGAGATTTACCTCCACTTTCTTATCCTCTCCGAGCGCAACCGGTTAGCCGTGCCGGCCGAAGTGGGCGAGCGCCTCGAGCGCCTGCTCGATTTTCTCGTCGCGGTGCGCCGCCCGGACGGCTCCGTGCCGCAAATCGGCGACGCCGACGGGGGCGGGCTCGCGCCGCTCGCGATCCGCCAGCCGGACGATTTTCGCGGCGTCTTCTCGGTCGCGGCGGCTTTTTTCCGCCGCGCCGACTACGCGTGGGCCGGCGGCGGCCCGACCCCGGAATCGCTGTGGCTGCTCGGCCCGGCCGGATTGAAGTCGTACCAACGGCTCGAACCGGCGCCGCCGCAAACGGAGCGCTCGCGGGTTTTTGCCGACGGCGGCTACGTCGTCATGCGCAGCGGTTGGCGGCGCGACTCGCATCACCTGATCTTCGACGCCGGCGCCGTGAACGGTCCGAAGAGCGGCCACGGCCACGCCGATCTGCTCAGCATCCAATGCTCGGTCTTCGGCGAGCCGTACCTCGTGGACCCGGGAACCTATTGCTACACTGCCGACGCCGAGTGGCGGGATTTTTTTCGCGGCACGTGGGCGCACAGCACCGTGACGGTCGACGGCCTCGGCCAAGCGGCGCCCGCCGGACCTTTCGATTGGAAAGCGCATCCGAGCGCGCGGCTCCGCCGCTGGCTCTCGACGGAAGCTTACGATCTCGCCGACGCCGCGCACGACGCCTACGGCGAGATTTCCGATCCCGTCGTGCATCGCCGCCGGGTGATTTTCGTCAAGTCGCGCTACTGGGTCATCGTCGACGATATTCAAGGCGGCGCCACGCACCGCGTCGAGGTTCGATTTCAGTTCGCGCCGATGAAGGTCGCGATCGAGCCGGCTAACTGGGTGAGGGCGCGCGGCCAACGCGGCCAGGCTCTCCTCGTGCGCCCGTTTGCAACGGCGCCGTTCCAGATGGACCTCGTCGAAGGAAGCGTCGACCCGATCGAGGGGTGGTTCTCGCCGGATTACGGCCGGCGTGTTCCGGCGCCGGCTCTGATCTGGTCGGCCGCCGTTCGGCTCCCGCTCCGCGTCATGACCTTGCTTTTTCCTCTGGAGCATCCGTCGGCGCCCTGCCCCGATGTATTGCAACTCTTGAGCCCCATCGGCCCCACGGGTCTCATCTTTCGCCGCGAGCGAGAACGGATCGTCGTGCGCGACGATAGCGTCGTCGTCCTCAAGCAAAAGTGAAGCTCGCATGTGCGGCATCGCCGGCATCGTAAAGTTTAATCCGCACGGAGTGGTGGACGAAGCGCGCGTCAAGCGCATGCGCGACGCGCTCAGCCATCGCGGCCCCGACGGCGCGGGACTCTGGAGCGAGGGCCCCGTGGGGCTGGGACATCGGCGCCTGGCGATCGTCGACGTGGGCGGCGGGCACCAGCCCATGACCAACGAAGACGGCGCCGTCTGGATCACCTACAACGGCGAGATCTATAATCACGCGGCGCTCCGGCCGGACCTCGAAGCGCGCGGCCACCGCTATCGCACGCGGAGCGACTCCGAGACCATCCTCCATCTCTACGAAGAATACGGCGAGCGCGCGGTGGAAAAGCTCCAGGGCATGTTCGCCTTCGCCCTGTGGGACCGGAAGCAAAAAAAACTTTTATTGGCGCGCGACCGGCTGGGCATCAAGCCGCTTTACTATGCCGTCACCGACGACGAGTTGCTGTTCGCCTCCGAGATCAAGGCGATTCTCGCGGCGGGCGCGCTCCGGCCGGCATTCAACGAGGCGATCCTGCCGGAGTTTCTCGCCACCCGCTTCGTCTCGGGCGAAGAGACCTTTTTCCGCGGCATTCGCAAGCTGCTGCCGGGCCGGACTCTTTCCTGGTCTCCCGGCGAAGGTTTTGTCGAGCGGCGCTATTGGCGGCTGCCGCTCACGGCGAACGAAGCCGGCGCATCGCACGAAGAAGCGGCCCGCGGCGTTCGCGAAGCGTTATCGAACGCCGTTCGGAGCCATCTCATGAGCGACGTGCCGCTGGGATTGTTTTTGTCGGGCGGCCTCGATTCGAGCGGCCTCGCGGCCCTCATGGCGCCGATGGTCAAGGAGCCGATCCGGACGTTCTCGGTCGGCTTTGCCGAGGCCGAAGCGAACGAGCTCGGCTACGCGCGGCTCGCGGCGCGCGCGATCGGCGCCGAGCACCGCGAAGTGGTCGTCTCGCCGGAGGAGTTTTTCAGCGAGCTGCCGCGCCTCATCTGGCATGAAGACGAGCCGATCGCTTTTACTTCGAGCGTGCCGCTCTACTTCGTCTCGCGCCTGGCGCGCGACCACGTCAAGGTGGTGCTCACCGGCGAAGGCTCCGACGAGCTGTTCCTCGGCTATCCCTGGTATCGCGTGACCGCCTGGAACGCGCGCCTCGGACGGATCTATTTTCCGCTGGCGCCGCGATCCTTACGCAACGCGACGCGAGAGATCGCGCGGCGCCTGCCGCGTCCGCTTCGCCGCTACGCCGAGCGGACAATCCTCGCGCTCGAACCCGGCCCGAGAGGGCTCTTCTACGAGAACTTCGCCGTCTTTCCCGATCATCTCCGGCAAGAACTGCTGGCCGACGGCGCGCGCCTTAACGGCCGCGATCCCTACGCCGAAGGCCTTCGCTGCTACGAAGAAAAGGCCGGCGGCGTTCTCGATCGCATGAGCCACGCCGATCTTCAGACCTATCTGGTGGAGCTTTTGATGAAGCAAGACCAGATGAGCATGGCGGCGTCGATCGAGAGCCGGGTGCCGTTTCTCGATCACGAGTTCGTCGAGCGTGTGGTGCGCTTGCCGAGCGCGCTTAAAGTCCGCGGCTTGACGACCAAGGCCGTGCTCCGGGAGGCGCTCAAAAATTTGGTCCCGCGGGAAATTCTCGAGCGACCGAAGATGGGCTTCCCGGTCCCCGTGGGACGATGGCTCCGCGGCCCCTTCTGGTCGGTCGTCGAGGAGTTCGTCCTCGGCGCGCGCGCTCGCGAGCGCGGATTTTTCAGGCCGGCCATGCTCCGGCGGTTGGCCGAAGAGCATCGCAGCGGAGAACGGCAACACGGAGATCGCCTCTGGTTGCTGATCAATCTGGAAATGTGGCAACGGATTTTTCTCGAAGGCGAAGACCGCGCCACGGTCCTCCGCGCCGCGTGATCATGCGCATTCTCTGGGTCAAGGTCGGAAACCTCTGGCCGCCGAATACCGGCGGGCGGCTGAGAAGCTTCCACACGATCGCCGAGCTGTCGCGCCGCAATCACGTCACTCTGCTGACGACGCACGGGCGGAATGAAAATCCCGGGGATCTCGCGGCCGAGCTTCCCGACTGCGAGGAAGTCGTGTCGCTGCCGTACGAAGCGCCGAAGCAGGGCAGCTTGGGCTTCGCCGGGGCGCTCGCGCGCTCGTGGCTCTCGCCGTTTCCGGTCGATATGTGGAAATGGCGCATCCCGGCGGTGAAGAGCGCGGCCGAGCGGCTGATCGCGGAGAAAAAGATCGACGTTTGCGTGGCGGATTTCTTGCTCGCCGCCGCCAACGTCCCGCTCGACGGCCCGGTCCCGATGGTTTTTTTCTCGCACAACGTCGAGCACATGATCTGGAAGCGGCTCTGCGAGATCGAGACCCGATGGTGGCGGCGCGCGCCGCTCGAGATCGAATGGCGGAAGATGCGCCGCTACGAGAGCCGGGCCTGCGCTCGCGCCCATTTGACCGTGGCGGTCTCGGACGCGGACCGCGCGATCCTGGCGGCGCGCGCGCCGGGCGCCGTCGTGCGGTCGATTCCGACCGGCGTCGATGTCTCCTACTTTACGCCCAACGGGTACCACGAAGCGCCGGCGGCGCTGGTCTTTACCGGCTCGATGGACTGGTATCCCAACGAAGACGCGATCCTCTATTTTATCGAAAGAATTCTGCCCAAGGTGCGTCGTGAGATGCCGGGAGTCGCATTATCGGTCGTCGGCCGCAATCCGACGCCGCGCTTGCTCGCCGCGGCGGGCGCGGCGGGCGTCCGCGTGACAGGCACCGTGAACGATATCCGTCCCTACGTCGCGGAAGCGGCGGTTTACATCGTGCCGCTCCGGATCGGCGGCGGAACGCGGCTCAAAATTTTCGAAGCGCTAGCGATGGGAAAGGCGGTCGTCTCGACGTCCGTGGGCGCCGAGGGTCTGCCGCTCGTCCCTGGCGAGCATTTTCTTCAAGCTGACGCGGCGCTCGATTTTGCCGGAGCCGTCGTAGCGCTCTTGCGCGACCCGGAGCGACGCAAGATCCTCGGCGCCTCCGGAAGGAAGCTCGTGGAAGAGCGTTATTCGTGGCGCCGCGCGGCGCGTGAATTCGAATCGAGATGCCGGGAGGTCATGACTCATGCGGGTTAGCGTTTTTGGACTTGGATACGTCGGCTCCGTGACCGCCGCCTGTCTCGCCAAAGCGGGCCACGAAGTGGTCGGCGTGGATTCGAGCCAGGAAAAAGTCGCGATGGTGAACGACGCCGTGCCGCCGGTCGTGGAAGAGGGATTGGGAGAACTTCTGGCCGAGGTCGTGTGGAACCAGCGCCTCCGCGCCACCGCGTCGGCCGGAGAGGCGGTGAAAAACAGCGATCTCGCGTTCGTCTCAGTCGGCACGCCGAGCCGCTCGAACGGACAGCTCGACGTGACGGCGCTCGAGCGCGTCGCCGAGAACATCGGCAGGGCGCTCTCGAACCGCGCCGAACCCTTCCGGGTGGTCTTAAGAAGCACCGTCCTCCCCGGGACGACGGAAGAGGTCTTCATTCCGGCGCTCCGCGCCGGCGCCGGACGCGATCTCGGGGATTCTCTCGGCGTCGCCGTCAATCCCGAGTTCATGCGCGAGGGCAGCGCGCTCAAAGATTTCGCCCATCCGCCGCTCACGCTCGTGGGCTCGGAAGATGCGGCGACCGCCGCGTCGCTGCGCTCTCTTTACGCGGGCGTGGATGCGCCTTTCGTGCACGTCTCGGTCAAGACCGCGGAGATGGTCAAGTACGTGTCCAATACGTTCCACGCGCTGAAGATCTGCTTCGCCAACGAGATCGGCAATGTTTGCGCCGCGCTCGGCGTCGACGCCCGGGAGGTCATGAAAGTTTTCCTCATGGACCGAAAGCTGAACGTCTCAGAGGCTTATCTTCGTCCGGGCTTTGCGTTCGGCGGCTCGTGCCTGCCCAAAGACCTGCGCGCGCTCGTCTACGCGGCGCGCTCCGCCGACGTCGCCGCGCCTCTGCTCTCGTCGATCCTGCCTTCCAACGAGAGCGAAATCCGCCGCGCCGTCGAGGCGGTCCTGGCGACGCGCAAGCGGCGCGTGGGGATCGCCGGCCTTTCTTTCAAGCCGGCGACGGACGATCTCAGGGAGAGCCCGATGGTCGCGCTGGCGGAGACGCTCATCGGCAAAGGCTGCGACGTGCGCATCCTCGACGGCAACGTCTCGCTGGCGCGCCTGATCGGCGCCAACCGCCGCTACATCGAGGAAGAGATCCCGCACATTTCTTCGTTGATGTGCGACAACGCCGAAGCGCTGCTCGCCCACGCCGAAGTCCTGGTGATCGGCAACTCCGGCGATGAAGCCGCAAAGGTCCTGGCGGCGGCGACTTCGAAGCACGCCATAATCGATCTCACACGCGGCGCGCTTAAAAAAGACTCAAAGGAGCAATCGCCACGATGCAAAGTTTAACTGCCCGCGCGCGGGAGATGGATCCGGCGCTGAAACTTCAGGCCCGCGGAGCGCCGGCCGGCGCGATGATAGCCGGCGCGTCGGAAGAGGTGGAAATTCGCCGCCACGAAGGTTGCGACGCCTTGCTCGCGCTCCGGCCGACTCTGGCGGCCGGCGGTTTTTTACCCGCCCCGCTCGCTGGGATGGATCCGGAATTTCTCACCGCGGGCTTCGAGGGCAAGACGCCGGGGGCGATGGTCGCCTATGCGGCGGGCCGGCCCGTCGGCTACATGACCTATGCTCTCTTGAGAACCGAATTTCGTCCGCAGTTCGGCGGCCTCGGCATCGGCCGGTTTCCCTGCCGGCAGCTGAGGCTGTTCGGTTACGCCGGTCACGGCCACGCGCCCGCCGTGATCCTCGAGGGCTTCTGTCGAGGGCTGCTCGAAAATACGCCCTGGCACGTGGGCCAGATTTTCGAGTTGCCCATGGAGAATCCGCTGGCCGAGTATATCACCGGCGCGCCCTTCGGCAGCGGCGAGAGCTACTCTCTCGCCAGCAGCGTTTATGAAACTTTTCAAGTCGGGATCGCGGAAAGCTTTGAGACCTACCTCAAGAACCAGTTCACCAAAAAGACCCGCTACAACCTCAAGCGGGAAGTCCGGCTGCTGGAGGACTCGGCGCCGGGCGAGGTGACGCTCAGAGTTTACCACGCTCCCGATCAGGTGAGCGATTTCTTCCGCGACAGCGCGTCGGTTGCCAGCCGGTGCTACAAGTGGCAAGGGGGACCGAATCCCATGGAGCCCACGCCTTTCGACCTGAAAAAATTCTCGTTCCTTGCCGAACGCGGGAGATGGCGCTCCTATGTCCTGTTCATTCGCGACGTGCCGGTGGCGTTCTGCGACGCGACGATGCGCTGGGGGGAGCTCTACGTCGAGTTGGTAGGCCACGACGCGCGCTACATCAAGCTCAATCCCGGGAAGGTGTTGCTGTATAAGATCTTCGAAGACCTGCACGAATGCCGGATCGTCAAGCAATTGAATCTCGGTACCGGCACCGCGGAGTACCGGCGGGTATTCGCGACTTCCAGCCGGCGCGTCGTCGACGTCAATCTTTACCGCAACGAGTTGTATCCGCAGCTCTTGCGCATGATCGCAGCCACCGCGGCGGTGAGCTACCGGCAATTGAATCCCCTGATCCGCCGCTGCGCGCCTCCGATCAAGCGCATCCTCCGCCGCCGCGGCGCGATAGCGCCATCCGTTTTCGCTTACCTCGTGGCCGGGTGATCGGCCGCAACTTGCGCCGCAGGACCATGCCCAGGCATTTCATCGGCAAACATCGCGCCGCGCCGCGCCTCAGGCTCGCGTGGGTCGAGGAGTGGATGAGCACGCTGGCGAAGGAAATGCTGCCCTATCTGGCCGAGCGGCACGAGATCACGTACGTGACCGCGGGCGAAGAAATCCCCGACGCCGATTTCGTCCGGGTGATTCGTGAAAAGCGCCGGCGCCACATGAACGTCGCCGGCTTCGCGCTGTCGAGCGACGTCAACCGGCTCTATCGCGACGGGCTCGTCGACCTCGCCCTGGTATGGTCGAGCGTCGGCTTCGCGCTCCGCGGCGTGCCGTTCATTAATTTGGCGGGCGGCTCGGTATTCGCCGAGATCCGCCTCGCCGCGGCGCGGATGCCGCTTTATCGGCGCGCCAGGTTTTTGACCGGGCTGGTTCACTTCGCGCTCCCCGAGACGCTCTGCAATAAGCGCGCGGCCAGGGTGATCGTGCCGTCGTCGGCGTTGAAAAACGACCTCATGAGATTGCATGGCCTGGCGGATCCCAAGGTATCCGTGGTGCCGCATGGGACCGAGCCCGAGCACATGGCGTTGTACGATCGGAAGCCGGCCGGCCCGGCGCCCAAGATTCTTTTCGTCGGGCGTCTTCATCCGGGCAAAGGGATCGCCGCCGTCGTGGACGAATTTTCCCGGCGCCGGGATATCGACGCGGAGTTTTTGATCTTGGGAGACGGTCCGGATCGAGACCGAATGCAAAAAGCCACCGCCGAGGACGATCGCGTGAAGCTTCTCGGTCATGTGGGAAAGAGCGATCTCAAGTGGGCGCTGTCGACGACCGACATCTTTGCCTTCCCCTCGTTTTACGAAGGCTTCGGACTTTCGCTGCTCGAGGCCATGGCCAGCGGCCACGCCTGCGTCTGCTATGATATTCCAGCGACGCGCGAAGTGCTCGGCGACGGCGGAATTTTGGTCCGGCCCGGCGACGCCGCCGCGTTGGTCGATGAAATCGCGCGGCTGGTAAAAACCCCCGATCGGGTCTCCTTCTACTCGGCGCGGGCGCATCAGCGGGCCGGCCGATTTTCCTGGGACCATGCCCGGCGGGCGATCGATCGCGTCATCGGCGAGACTGCGGCTGAAATTCTCGCACGGCAACCCATGGCGCCGACGAAAACGGTCTCGTTATACCGGTAAGAGTTTTTCCCTGCCGAAATCGGGTTCTTTCCCTCGCCAATTACGGAATACCCTGCGTTGTGTCTTGCCGGCGGCAAAGTAAAATTTAGCTATGAAAAAGTACGGCTTTGCGGTTGAGGTATAGTCATGGATTACGAGTCGCTGTTGGCTTTCTTGATGTTCGCCTCCTTTGGGCTCCTGCTTTACACCTATGCGGGTTATCCGGCGGTCCTCTGGGCGGCGAGCCGATGGGTTCGCTCCAAAGAACGGCCGAGCGTCGAGCCCGCGGCGTGGCCTCGGGTGAGCGTCCTGGTCTCGGCCTACAACGAAGAGACCACCATCGGAGAGCGCATCGCCAATCTTTTGAGCCTCGACTATCCCGCCGACCGGATCGAGATACTCATCGGGTCGGACGGCTCGACGGACCGGACGTGCGAGATCGTGCGCGCTTACGAGAGCCACGGGGCGCGGCTCCTCTGCTTCGAACAGCGCAGGGGAAAGGCCAGCGTGCTCAACGATCTCATCGCCCGGGCCAGAAACGACATCGTCGTCCTGACCGACGCCAACACGTTCTTTCGCCCGGACGCGGTGCGCGCCTTGGTCAAGGCGCTGTTGCGTTATCCCGCCGGCGCGATCGCCGTCGGGCGTTTGGATCTCCGCGCGCCTTCGGACAACGGCAATCTCGACGGGGCCTACTGGAGCTATGAAACGTGGATCAAGACGCTCGAATCGCGCTTCGGCAGCCTGGTCGGGGCCAACGGCGCGATTTACGCGTTTCATCGCGAGCGCTATCGGCCGCTGCCCAAAGACGCGATCGTCGACGACTTCCTGATTCCGATGTTCATGCGGCTCGCTTCGGGCGACCGGATTTATTTCGTTCCCGAGGCGCGGGCGTGGGAAAGATCGCCGGAGGAAGTCAGAGACGAATTCTACCGCCACGCGCGGATCGGCGCGGGCAATTTTCAGGCGCTGCGCTGGACGTGGAGATTGCTGCTCCCGTGGCGGGGAACCATCGCGCTCGCCTACTTTTCGCACAAGGTGCTGCGCTGGTTCGGCCCGTGGCTGATGCTCACCGGCTTTGTGGCCAACTTGCGCCTCTTGCACGTCCCGGCTTTCGCGCTCATCTTTCTCGGCCAGGTCGTGCTCTACGAGCTTGCCTTCGGCGCCCTGCTCTTGCATCGGGTGCCGCTGGTGGGCCGGGCGGCCTCGGCGATGCGCTACTTTCTTATTCTCAACGTCGCGCTCCTGGTCGGCCTGGGACGCTTCGTTCTCGGCGTCGAGCGGCCGTTCTGGAGCACCGCGCCGCGCAGAGCTTGACCGCGCTCAGTAGCCGGAAATCATGGCATTGGCAATCGTGCTTTGCGGTCCCGCCAGGCTGGCATCGACCAGCAGCGGATAAGTGGGCGCCTTGGCGCTCGTGTAGAAGACCGACCCGTTCTTCGAATACTTGACGACGCCCGATGCCACGGCGACGCGGAAAACGTCTCCGGGGACGTAGGAGACCGAGCCGAACTTGTATACTCCATTCTCGTAAATCTCTACATAGCCGCTGGGTGAGCCGTTCCATAAGGCGATGGCGAAATCGATGTCCGCACGCGAGGTGTCGGTGTTACCGCGGCTGAGCCCTACCGCGCGCTGCGTCGTCGTCTCGGAAGCGGTGAACTCGACGTAGCCGTTGCCGGACGGGATCGACTGGAGCGACTGCGCCCCGGAGTTGCCGCAACCGCCGCAGCTCTCCTTAAGCGAATTGGCGGTCGCGGTGGCGTTGACCAGATTGGTCCAGGTCACCGGACCCGTGATCTTCGCGCCTTTGACCGTGACGGTGACCGGCTGAGAGGTCGCGGTATTTCCGGCTTTGTCCCTAGCAACTGCGGTGATCGTATGCGCGCCGTTGGTAAAGTTGCCGGTGTACCAGTAGCGCGCGAAGGGCCGCACCGTGTCTTCGGTGCCGAGATTTTTGCCGTCGATCTTGAATTGGACTCCTACGACGCCGACGTTATCCGACGCCGACGCAGTGACATAGATCTGACCCTGGACGATGGCGCCGGCAACCGGTGCCGTGATGGAGACCGTCGGCGGCGTAACGTCTCCCGGAGGCGGTGGAGCGCTGGCGAGAGTCGTGAACGTCTTGTCCGTCGACGTCGCCAGGTTTCCGGCGGCGTCCCGAGATTTGACCCGGTAATGATACAGCGTGTTCGCCGCCAGGCCGCTCAGGTTTTGCGAGTGGGAGGTCACCATGCTTCCGTTCAGCGTCGTCACGCTGCCATAAGCGGTCGTGGCGCCGTATTCGACTTGCGAGTCGCTGGCTTCGTCGGTCGTCCACGTGATCGTGGCTCCCGATGATGTGATGAGCGGCGCCAAGACGGCGCTGATGACCGGAGGCGTGGTGTCCGTCGGCGGAGGCGGCGGGCTGGTGCCTGCGACCAGCAACTGGGACGGAACTTTGACGATGAACGCATCCTGCCGATTGCTTCCCATGTTGCTCGTCCAGATAAAATATTGTCCGGTGACGTCGATGTTGCCTTTGGGCAGCTTGCAATAATCACCGCAGCCGCCGCCATCGCCTCCCGCCGCGTTCAAGTTGGTCATGACCGGAGCGACGACCAAAACATCCATGGAAGTGTCGAGACGAAAACAAACGACCTCATTCAAGCGCGGGTCGTTGACGCGATTGGCGTTGCTGCCGCACGCGTATTGCTGGTTCTGCGCCAGGCCGGCTTTGGTGTTCGAATGAGCGATGTGTCCGATGCCGCCGTTCCAGGTCGTCGTGCGATAAACCTGCGTGCCCTGCAAGGGACTCTGGCCGTACTTCCAAACGGTCACCACGCCGGGTACCGCGCTATTGATCAGCGCTCCCGCCGTATAACCAAAGCCGTTATCCGAATGGCCCACGGCCCCGTTCGCTTCCAGGAGACGCGTCTCGATGTTCGTGCTGAGGTCGATGATGCGGTTATCGACGTCTGTGGTGGCGCTCGATACCTTGTCTTTGATCAGCAGATAACGGCCGCTCTTGTCGATCTGGCATTCGTCGTAGTGAAGCCCGAGGGTCGGGTAAAATAAAAACTGACCGGCGGCTTCCTTATAGACCAAACAGCCGAGGTCCCGGTCGGTCGCCTTGTCCCTTAGAGTGGCCGAGTGAACCTTGTCGTCGGCGCTCGAGTGCATCTGGATCGCGTACCGGTTGGTCCCGAACAGCCCGGGTTGCGTGGAGACGTCGAACACGGTCGTCATGGTCTTCGAGATCACGTCGTAGCGATAAAGCTGCGGGCCGTAGCCGATCACGTACAGCATGTTCGGCTGGGTCGCGCTGAAGTACCAGCCTTCGCCGCTGTGATTTCTAAAGTTGCTCGTCGAAGGGAACAGCGGCCCTAGGTTCGTCACCTGATCCGTAACCTTGTTGTAGCTGAACAGAGTCGGCCCGGTGCCGCCATGGTTTACGTCCAACCCTAAAACAATCAGCATGGTATTGCTGGCCTGGTGATTGTTGATGTTGCGCCAATAGGAATAGCCGACGGAGAAAACGCAGTCCTGGCCGGCGCAGTCGCTTGGCAGCGTCAGTCGTATGCCTTCCGTGTTATAAGGCGTCGGAAAACTGAAAGGTCCCCTCGAGGTGGGAAGAAATTGTTGAATTTGCGCCGCCGTGTACGTGGGTCTGACGTTGGTGCTAGTCGCTTTTTCGATAAAGCCGCCGGGATTTTGAGCGGCTCCGGGAACGGCCGAGAGCGGGATCGCCGCCATCGCTGTAAGGGCTATCGCCAACCGGATGGAAGGCGGCAAAAAACGAAACTTCATAACCTTTGCTTCTCCTCCGTAGGTAAAGTGAGTTCCTGGTGCGTCTGTGGCCAAGACTGCCCTTAGCGAGCGCGATGTGATACATCGTTCTCTGAGGGAAAGGCCTCAGGAATTGAGGGAAATGGCTGCCCGAAAATCAAGTTTCGAGGATATCTTCAGAGCGCAAGATCCCTTCATCAGCGACGGTTTTCAGTTCTTCCTGCGCGAGGTCGCGGTCGCTCGCGATTCCAAAACGCTCCGGGATTTTCTTATCCGGTTTAACGGCGAGCTTTATCGCGCGGCGTGGGTCGACAAGGCGGCCAAGGTCCCCTGGGCGCCCGACATGCTGGCGGCGCTGGTCAACACGAATCCGAGCCTCATCTTTCTCGCCTTTCGCGAGCTGTTCGACGAGATGAAACTGCATTATCAGGACCCCTTGACCGAGATCCTGTTCGACACAGCGCACAGGGTTCCGCTGTTGATTTCGGTGCTGGGTGAAATCGTTCTGAAGGAAAGCCGGCTGGTGCAGCTCAGGGTCAGGGCTTTGGAGGGGCTCTTCACCCGGCTGGCTTTGGGACGAAGGCCCTTCCAGGCGGGAACGGGGGTCGAAGACACGCTCCGCTCTCTCAACGAGATTCTCCAACAGCTAAAGCGGGAAACCGTGAGCGGCGCGATCAAACGTCACGAACGCTTGGCCAAAGATCTTCAAGCCGTCCATCGTCTCCTGCCGGGCCTCACTTGCAACCGTTCGACGGAGACCGGCGCCGAAGCGGATCCGATCCCATCGGCGCACCGCGAGATTCTGGAGCTGCTGCAGGCGATCCTGGAACAATCGTCCGCGACGCTGGCGGCCGCCGATTCCGCCGGGACGATTCTCAAAATTCTCCGCGCCAATACGCCGCTCCCCGCGTGGCATCCGTCCGCTTCCCCGTGGAACCGGCGCGCGCGCCCCGCCGCTAGCAAGGGACGGAACGGCCGCGAAAAATACCAACCGGGCGTCAAGCCGCGCGTCGGAGAAGAGAGCCCCGTGCTCGATGCGCCGGGAGAAGGTTCTAAAGTCGTCCTGGCGCTGATCATCGACCGGGCCATCGCCATCGTCCTGGAAATCGCCGGGGCGGCGTGGCGGCCGGAGAGCGCTCGGCAGAAAGCGAATCCGGCCGCGGAGACCTTGCTGAATCCGTCCGACCCGCCGCTGCTGGAATCGGCCCTGGTCGATCCGAAGTCCCAGCCGAAGACGCGCAACATGGCCGCGGCGCTCCTGTCGCTGTTGAGCTACGCGCTCTCCACGGTCCGGCTGTCGCCGCGCGCCGAGTTCTACTGCCGGTTGTTTCTCATGCCGCACCGCGCTGGCGGCATCCACTACCGGCTCCGCGACGAGGACGATCGCGCCCTCATCGACGCCGAGGAAAAGATCGACTTCTTGTTCGAGGCGCTGGACGAAGAATCCGACTACGTGCGCTGGAACGCGGCCACGCTCTGCTATCAGTCGGCCCGGCACCATCCCGAATGGTTCAAGCCCAAGCACTACATCAAGCTGATGTCGCTCCTCTCGGACGAGCATTACGGCATCCGGCTCGACGTGATGCGGACGATCCGGACGCTGGCCACTTTTCGCAATCAGGAAATCTTCACCGTCATCCACGACGTCTCCGGCAAGCTCGCCGAGAAAGTCTATCGCGTCAAGGACAAGGACCGCGCGCGCGTCGATCTGGAGACCGCCCTGGGGGTGAGTCTCGCGACCTTGCTGGAGCGGGTCGACGAATTGCAGGGCGAGGTGCTCCGGCTCGAAAACCGGCGCGAGCACCTGCTGAGCTACTTGGAAAATCAGGCGCTCCGCATCGGCGAAGAGATCCATCACGAGGTCCTCAACACGCTCTGCAGCAACCTCGCGACCGCGATCGACGAGCGCGACTTTGCCGACGCCGAGACCCGTCTGAAGGACGTCGTCACGGAACTGCGCCGGATCATGAACCACCTCTACCCGAAGGATTTGGAAGCCGAGGGGTTTGTGGCGACGGTCCGCAAGCGTCTCGAAGACGCAAAAATCCAGATGCGCCGGCGCGTGGCGAAATTCGGCGTCGAGTTCGAATGCGCCGCCGACATCACCGACGAGACCATCGCGGCGAGCCTGCGCGACAAATCGCATCTGGTGCTGCTTTACCGAATCGTTTCGGAGGCGCTGATCAACGCGCGCAAGCACGCTCACGGAACCACGCTGGCGCTGCGCATCCGACGGCCGCGAACCGGCGTCATCGAGATATCGATCGCCGATAACGGACGCGGCGGCGGCGGTCCGTTCGAGCAGAGCTTCGGCATCGACCTGATGCAGCGGCGCGCCGAGGACATCGACGCCGAGATCGAATACAAAAGAACCTCCTCAGCGGGAGGAACCACCGTCGTCATCCGCCTGCCGGAAGAGTCCAACTCGCGGGCGACGAACGGATCGAAGCTCTCCGGCGCGATCTGATCCCGCCCCACCGGAGCCGCCGCTTCTACCGCTCGGCTTTCATCCGCCGTGGCGAAGACACAAAAAAAAGCCAAGAAAGAGGCCAAAAAAGAAGGCCTCCGTATTCTCGTCGCCGACGACTCGCCCGACTCCATCGATCAGATGAGCGCCTGGATCCGGGAGCGCTGGCCCGAGGCCGAGATTTACCGGGCGCAGACGCCGGAGGAGGCCTTCTCGCAGGCGGCGGACGAGAGCGTGGAGAACATCGTCCTCGACCTCGACTTCGTCGTGCCGCGCGTCTCGGGCGTGGCGATCGCGCGGCGCATCCTCCAAGCCAGAGCGCGAGACAAGAAGCTCAGCACGCGGATTCTTTTCCGCACCGTCCACGCCGGCGATCCCAGCTATCTCCATCAGATCGAAAAGCTCATCGGCGACGAACAGGTGAAGCCGGTCGTTTGGGGCTTCGTGGACAAGGGCGCGATGCCGAAACGGCTCGTGCAAAACGCCGTCGAGCAGGTTTTTATTTACGAGCTGTCGTTCACGGATATTTTCAGCCAGAACTTGCGCGACTCGCCTTCGCGGGAAGTCAGCAACCTGGAGTTTACTGTCTTGCTTTACATTTGCCTCGGCGTCACCAACGACGGCATCGGATGGCTGATCGGCGCTTCGCGCCAGAGCGTCGAGCGGATTTTGACCGCTTTGTACCAAAAGATGAAGATACCGACGCGCCGCGACGCGCCTCAAGGCGTGACCGCACTGCTCGAAAGCCGCGGACGGCTTTATTTCGAAGCCGTGACGCGCGGCCTGATCAACCCGCATTTGATGAGAGAAGAGGACGCCGCGCTGAGAGAGCGCGTGAAAAAAGGCGCGCTCTCGCCCACGCGCCTCTACATCGACCGCGATTGGCTGGAGAAAAAGAACTCCAACGTGCGCCACCTCGCGGGAAATCAATAAGTACGGTCGCACCACCAAGCCCTCAAGCGCGAGCCGTTCCGGGCGAGCTTGAAAGCCGCAGGCACGGGGACGCGGAGGTTCAACGGCTTGTCCGGTGCTTGGTAACATTTAAAAGGTATCTAGGTTGTCGCTGCAGAGTGAACGGTTTCAACACAAGACTAATATGAACGCTCACAAGTGGAGGCATCTCATTTTCGTTTTTGTCATCTGCCTCGCGACCGCGGTCCTTTACGCCAACGTCACGCGCGCCTATTTCTGCGCCTACGACGACTTTCTCGAGATTCACCGGGCGGCTTTCGAGGACAGCCGGGACCCTTCCCGGATCTTCACGACGCCGCACTTCAATTCGCCCAAATACCGCCCGCTGAATCGCTTGCTCAGTCTATGGACCTACCGGGCCGGCGAAGGGAGCCCGCTCCTCTTTCGAATTAGAAACCTGGCGTTTCATCTGATCAACGTCGCGCTCGTTTACGCGCTCGGTTGGCTGCTGTTCGCTAGCACACCGGTGAGCGTGGCGGCGGCCGCATGGTTCGGCCTTCATCCGCTCGCCAACCAACCCGTCATCGGCGCGCTATGGGCCAACACCATCGCCCATACCGGCTTCCTCCTGGCGATCGTGACTTTCATCGTGTCGCTGCGAGCGAAGCGCTGGGCGCTTTGGCTATCGATTGCGATCATCAGCGGCTGGCTGGCGCTTTTGACCTACGACTCCAGCGTCGTCGTCTTCCCGCTGATGGCCGTCTATCTAATAATTTATGTTTGGCTTTTTCAGAGACGAATTCTTCCCAGGGGATTCTTGATCGCATGCTGCGGGCTCACGGCGGCGCTCATGGCCGCGTATCTTGTCTTGAGAGTCGTTTTTGTGTCGCAGGGGTGGTCCCAGGCGGCGAAGACCGTACCCGCGCCGTGGATCGTCGTCAAAAATATCGCCATGTACCTGTTCGCGTTGCTGTCTCCGCTCGATTCGGTGCTGGCGAACGAATGGCTGAATCTGCCGCTGCCCTCGGAGATCGATCTTGATAATTTTATTCTTGCGGCCGCCGCCCTGGTGGTGTTACTGGCCATAGGGCTCGCCGCCGCCGTTCGCTACGCCGTTAAACACCCGGAACTGTTCCGCAACCTCGACCGGGCGGCGATCGCGTTCCTGGTCTCCGCGATCGCATTGCCGCTGTTGCCGGTGCTTTTGTTTGCCTCCCATCCCTCCGAAACCTATTTATATCTGTCCGTCGCCTTCTACGCTCTCCTCTTGGCTTACGCGCTGGGCCGGGCCATCGACGCCATGCCCATCCCTGGGAAAGAGACGGCCTATGCAGTCGCCGTTCTTTTTTTTGCGGCCATTCTTTCCGCCGCCACCTGGACGAGAAACGAGCGCGTTCTTAATTGCGCGACGACCGCGAAGCGAATTATTCGCGCCTTGCCGGCGGAGCTTTCAACGGGCGCCCGATGGACCGTTTCCTTTGCGCCGGCGCCGGAGTCCCGGCGGACTCCCTATGGCTTTTACGCGCATCGCGGCATCTACACCCTCGGCGACGACGACGGCGCGATCACGGCCGCGCTGCAATTCGTCTATGGAAACACGCTGCTGGCCGCGAAGCTGATCGAGCCGGAACGATCGGCCGAGGGCTGCCGGAACGTTCGTTCCGCGCGCCGGCTTTGCCTCATGGTTTACGGCGACGGCCGCATGGAGGCTCTCGGGGCCGCGCCGGCGGACGAGATCAAAAGAATTCCCGTGGGAGTTGAATCCAACCGATCCCCGCTTGGAGGTATAGAATGAACCCATCTCTTAGCGTGATCGTGCCGCTTTATAACGAAGAGCTCGCTTTTTCTGCCGTCGCGGTTAACCTTGCTCGGGTATTCACTCCGATTGATCGCTTTTAACTCTCGCTGCAGAATAGTAGGATGGTGATGAATAGACCGTTCGAGAGGAGGTGAAGGCGATGAAGAAAGCTAGATTACTGGTTCTCCCGCTTCTCCTGGGTTTGTTGATCATGTCCGGGTGTGTCTCGGCCGGAGTCGATATAGGAGGTCACGGGGCCAGCGCCGGCGCAGCGCCGGGCGCGGCTGGCGTTGAAGTCCACTGACACAATAATCGCAATCGCTACGACATCCAGTGACGGGCGGAAGAGAAAGCCTTCTCTTCCGCCCGTTTTTATTTCGAGCGCTGTTCCGTACCTATGTCCCTGCCGGTTCGGGATGGTCCAACGCCCTCGTGGCGTTTTCACCGGTTTGTTTGCTTGGCGCGATTGTAGGGTCCGGGATCAAACACATTATCCGGCACGGCGTTTTTCACTCCGCCGGCCGCCCGAACGATTTCATAGATGCGCTTTAGCGACGCGATGTCCTGTGGTTCGAGGCTCGCAATATAGGCGCCGTCCCATTGCCCGGCGTATGCCTTCGCGTCTTCCGCGCGCATATTCGCCGCCTTTTCGAGCATTTCGGCGACGCGGTCTTTGTTTTTCGAGCCGTATTGGAGGGCGTTGCGGGTCGCGGCGATGAACTTCGCGACGGCGTCCGCGTTCTTGGCGAGATAATTGTTGTACACGATCATCACCGCGAGAATCGGCGGGGCATTCCCTTTCGTGAGCTTCTTCCACTCGTCCACGACGCTCGCCAACCGGCGGAGCTTCGCCTCGCGCATCTGCGCGATCGTGACCGAACGCAGCGCGCCGGCATCGATCTCTTTTTGTGTAAGAAACTGCGCGAGCTGCGCTTCGTTCCCCGGCGCGACGCTGTAGGCGTCCGGCTTCAAGCCGAAGTTTTGCTCGAGAATGGCCGTGGTAATCGCGTGCGTTGCGCTGCCGGGAGGAGACATGCCGATTTTCTTGCCCTTCAGATCCGCCATGGCTTTGATCGGCGAGCCGTCGAGCGCGACGATTTGAGCCTCGGCGATCTGGGTCGCGAGAACGATTGTGACGGGCACGCCGTCGGCGGCGATGCCCATCGAGTTGGTGGAGGGCGCGGCAAACGCAACGTCGATTGCGTTCGACACGATCGCCCGCGTCGGCCCGTTAACCTCCGAGAACCGCACCCATTCAACCTTCGGTCCCTCCTTCTCGGCGAATTTCATCTGCTCCATGACGGCGCCGAACCCCAGGCTGAAGCCGCTGGTCCAGTATCCGACCTTCATGTTCTGGGCGAACGACGGCACGGACGCGAACACCGCCGCGCCGAGGACGACAAGGCCCACATAAAAGTTCTTTACATTCATCTCCGCTTTCTTCTCCTTTTTTACTTTTTTCTTTTTGCCTTTTTACTTGTTCAGAGGAGCGTTCGCAGCCGCTTGATATAGTTTGCCACTTCCGGCTCCAGCGGATCGCGCGGCCGGGGCGCGGCGATGTCCACCACTTCGCGAATCGTGCCCGGCCGCGGCGTCATCACCGCGACCCGATCCGCGAGGACCACCGCCTCTTCGACGTCATGCGTCACGAAAACCACGGTCATGCGCTTGAGCTCGTAAATGCCGAGCAGCTCCCGGTGCATCAGGCCGCGCGTCTGAGCGTCAAGACGCGAGAACGGCTCGTCCATCAATAGAATGCGGGGCTCTGTGACGAGACTGCGCGCCAGCGCCACGCGGCTGCGCATGCCGCCGGAAAGCTGAAAAGGGAATGCGTCTTCGAAGAGGTTTAAACCGACGAGACGAAGCGCTTCGCGGGCGCGCTGGACGCGCTCGGCCTTGGGCGTCGATCCGGCTTCCAGCGCGAATTCGACGTTGCGAATCGCGCTGCGCCACGGCAGCAGACGCTCGTCCTGGAACATGTAGCTCGCGGCGCACCAGTCGTTCAGCTCTTCGCTCGGCGCGCCGCAGATGCAGACGCGGCCGCGATCGGGCTTGAGGATTCCGGCGATGATGTTGAGCAGAGTGCTCTTGCCCGCGCCGGACGTTCCGAGCAGGCCGACGATCGCATGTTCGGCGATCGTTAGATCGGCGTCCCTCAGCACTTCGAGCGGCTTTCCGTTCGCGCCGGGAAAACTTTTGCCGACGCCGCTCAAACTGATTGCCGGCAGGGCCGCGCCGGCGCCGGCGGACGTTTGGCGGGCTGTTTCAGTAATCGCGTCGGTCATTGCGCTTCCATTTCCTTTTTCCAGCGGAACAGATGATTTTCCAAGGGAGTCAAGATCCCCATTTCAATCGTGGCCATCATGATCACGAGCGTGAGCGTCCACGCGAACACCTGGTCGGTCTGAATCAGGTCGGCGGCCTGGCGCAGGCGATATCCAACCCCGCTCGAAGAGCCGATCGTCTCCGCGACCAGCGAGACGCGCCAGCCGAAGCCGAAGGCGAGACGCGCCCCGGAAAAAAAGTGAGGCAAGATCGTCGGCAGGTAGATCTTGGTCATGATCTTCCGGTCCGGCATCCTGAGCACCCGCGCCAGCTCGATGAAATCGGCATTGACGGTGTGCGTGCCCTGCCAGACGTTGGTGAGGATGAGCGGCATAGCGGTCATAAAGACGACGAAAATCGTCGTCGCATTGGAAATCCCGAACCAGATGATCGCAAAGATCGCCCATATCGCGGAGGACACCGTGTTCAGCACCGGAAGGACCGGCTCGAAAAATTCGCCGACGCGCCGGTTCGCGCCCAGAAGGATGCCGAACGGCAGGCCGATCATCGCGGAAAAGATAAAGCCGACGGCAACGCGCCAAAACGTGACGCCCAGATTGCGCCACAGGTCGCCATTGGCGGCGATGAGAGCGAGCGCCCGCCAGACGCGCGCCGGCCCGGGGAGTATATAGTGCGGCATCGAGAGCGACGCGAACCACCAGACGGCAACGATCAGCGCGGCGAGCGCGAGCCGCTGAGCGATCAGGTCGAGCCGCAGTACCCGATTGGCCGCCGCGGGCAAACGACTCTCTTCAACGGCTTCGGCCATGATGTCCCTTTACCTGTTTTAGGTCTAAGGGACAAACGGCTTGAGTTACAGAGAGAATTTATCCGAGCAAAGAGAGGCGTCAGGCGAGGTGTTTCGGCAAATGGAAATCTACGATTCGGTGCCAGGTCGGAGGGGAAACGGTCGGCTTGTTGTTGCAGTTCGGACACGATTTGATTTTTAGAAACGTGATCAGCTCTTCTCCGTGACCCAACACAAGAACGAAGTGCTCACCACAGTTGGGACACTCCAAGGTCCACAAACCGGCGTCCATACATCAATATAGTGTCGGCGTCGTCTTTTTAGCAAGAGACTGCGGCCCAAGCAGCGGAGCAATCGTGAATCTCAGCCGTGCCGCTATTTTGAGCGATCTTCCGCCCTCACGGCACCCGCTGCTCGCCGGTGATGAGGCGCGCCGCTCGATTGCGGGTGACGTAGTACCAGCCCCACTGGATCAAGACCAGCACTTTGTCCTCGAACTCGACCAGGTGGATGAGATGGACGAAGAGCCATACGAGCCAGGCGAAATAGCCGGCGAAATGGAGTTTCCCAAGATCGGCGACGGCCGTACCGCGGCCGACGATCGCCATGTTGCCGCGGTCGCGGTAGCGGAACGGCGGCAGAGATTTTCCCTCGATGCGGTTCCGTATGAGCTTGGCGACGTAGCGCCCCTGCTGCATCGCGACCGGCGCGACGCCGGGAAGCGGCCTGCCCGTTTGATGCGAGTAGTTCGCCAGGTCGCCGATCACGAAAATCTCGGGATGGTTCGGCACGGTCAAGTCCGGCTCGACCATCACGCGGCCGGCGCGATCCAGTTTCGCGCCGGCCGCCTGCACCAAGGTTTTTCCCAGGAAAGAAGCCTTGACGCCCGCGGCCCACACGACGGTCCGGCACGGAATCTCTTCGACGCGCTCGCCGCGCTTGGTGACGACGGCGTCGGGACGTATGTCCGTGACGGCCGTCCCCGTCTGCACCGTCACGCCGGTGCGGGCGAGGAATTTTTCCGCCTTGGCGGAAAGCTCGTCGGGATACGTCGATAGTATCCGGTCCCCCGCTTCGAGCAATAAAATTCGCGCGGCGGCGGGATCGATGTGGCGAAAGTCATGCCTCAACGTGTCCCGGGTGATTTCTCCGAGCGCCCCCGCCAGCTCGACTCCCGTCGGCCCGCCGCCGACGATGACGAACGTCGGATAAGAACGGCCCTTGCCGAGATCGACTTCACGCTCGGCTTCTTCGAATGCCAGAAAAATCCGCCGCCGGATCTCGGTCGCGTCTTCGACCGTCTTGAGGCCGGGCGCCAGCGCCTCCCAATGCTCGTTGCCGAAGTAGTGATGGCGCGAGCCGGTGCCGACGATCAGCGTGTCATAGCCGATCGCGCCGTCGCTCAGCACGACTTGCTGGCCGCCCACGTCGATATCGATCGCCTCGCCCAGGAGAACGTCGGTATTTTTCTGCCGCCTTAAAACGGCCCGGAGCGTCGAGGCGATGTTGGCGGGCGAGAGCCAGCCGGTCGCGACTTGATAGAGCAAAGGCTGGAACAGATGAAAATTGCGCCGGTCGATCAAGGTCACGCGCACCGGCGCGTCTTTTAACGACTGGGCGGTGTAAAGGCCGCCGAATCCCCCGCCGAGAATGACGACGTGGTGATCCATCTTTCCATTGTAGCGCACGGCTCGTCGGGCAGCTATGCCGCTAGTTTTTTTTCTGATGGTCGATCGCCTCTGTCCAGAGGTCGGTTTCCGCTGGGGTCATGGTGCCGCCGGGAATCAGGCGCGGGTCTTTGTAGCCCCATTGTTCGATGTCGATAAGGTATTGTTCTCGGGAAAGGAGCGTGCCCTGACAGACGGGCTCCGTCGGAGCGGGCGCGCTGATTTCGGCGTTCAGATTCCCTACCAGCTCGCCCACAACCCACTCGGGAATCTGCGATCGCTTAGAGGGGTAGACAAAACCGAAAAGAACGATGTGGCTAAAGAGCACCCGCCAGTGCCGGCCAAAGCGGCTGAGCAGGCGCCGCCAGTCCATTTTATCCGCGCGGGCAAGCAAGAGATGCGCGATATCGGCGCCGTCGTAGCGCTCGCGCTCCATGACGAACGCTTTCGACCAGATGGTCTCTTCCACTGGACAAAGCTTGACGGGAACGCCGAGCATCTCGTCATCGATGGCGTGCCTGAACCATTCGTCGTCCACCTTCGCGACGGCGTTGCCGGAGCTGAAGATGATGTCGGCGAAATATTCCCCGCAATACGCTTTTCCGAGCCAATGCGGGAACGTGAGCTCGGTTTGGCAGCCGTTGTCGGAGAGCGCCGTCAACGCGCGGCGGCAATCCTCCGGGCGAACAAAAAGATCGAGATCCTTCGTGTCGCGGGCGATTCCGGTATAACGCTCCAACGCGTAGGCGCCGCCGAGGAGAAAAGGGACTTTGGATTCGTTCAGGGCGGTGAGCGCCCGATAATAAAATTGCTGACCCTCGTTATGATCGAAGTCATCGGCGCCCGGGTCGGTTGGATTCATGCCGTCGCCTCACCGCGCGCCCCATCGCCACCGTCGCTCCCTCCGGAAGGAATCTCGAGCACGCGGAACAGCGGCCGGTCGGGAAAATGTTCTTTCAGGACCTTGAGCGCCACGTTGTAGACCGGAGCCCCGCTCCGGGTGCGCCCCTCGGGATTCCCGTGATGCGCGTGGCCGTGAAAGACCGCCGTCACCGGGTAGCGATTGAGCGGCTCCTCGAGACGGCTGGAGCCGAGAAAAGGAAAAATCTGCTGCGGCTCGCCCTGGACTGTGGCCTCGATCGGCGCGTAATGAAGCAAAGCGATCCGTTGCGCGGTCCTGAGCTTGGCCAGCGCCGATTCGAGCTTCAGCGCCTCGTCGATCGCCTCCTGGACGAATTTTTTCATCGTCGGCTCGCCCCACGGCTGCAGCGCGCGCTCGCCGAACCCGCCGCCGAATCCTTTGACGCCGGCGAAGCCGACGCCCTGGATCTCGCAAGCCGTGCCGTCCAGCACCGTGACGCCGGCACCCGAGAGCAACCGCTCCACGTCTTCTTTCCTGCCCGATTCGTACTCGTGATTGCCGAGCACGGCGACGATGGGAATTTTAATCCCGGCGAGCTCTTTCGCCAGGATTTCCGTTTCTTCCGGCAGGCCGTAATCGACGAGGTCGCCGCACAGTAAAAGGATATCGGCGCTCGCGGCCGCTTGGGCGAAGAGCGGTTGCAGTTTTCCCTGCGACGTCTTCGTGTAGTGGAGGTCGCCCATCGCCGCAAGCCGCACCGTCTGTTTTGCTTCCAGCCCTTTCACGCGCGCTCGCTCCTAAATCTACTCGCTCTCCTTCAAATCAGCTCGCGCACTTTGTCCGAGAGCACCGTCCAGGCGATCTTCGAGCGATTGGGCTCGCCGCGGGCGAGCGACTGCGCGAACTTCGCCGCCTGGCCGAGATAAGGCGGGATTCTTTCGTTCTTGAGGGCAGTTTTTAAAAGCCCCTCGATGATCCGGGACCCCGTCGGCTTTTTGCCGTCCTTATCCAATTTTTTAAATTTTAATCGCTCTAAATTCTGGCTCGCTTCCTGGCTGAGATAGACGGTCATTTTGACGCGCCGTCCGCCGCGCGCGACCCGCGCTTCCATAGATCAGCGATGCCTTTCTTAAACCGATGTGCTCTCCGCATGAACGAGCTCCGGCGATCGGACGACCGCCGGTCGCATCCCTCACCCTATCCGGCGTAGCTTTCTCGGGCCGGCGCCGCGCTGCTCCGGGCGGCTCCGGGCGACGGACGGCTGCTCAACGCCCATGCCATGGACGTAAACCAGCTCGCCCCCGAGCCAGCCCGCGACCGCGAGAAGCGCGACTCCGAAAACCGAGAGCGCAATAGGAAAAACCGCTCCGGGAGCGCTGCTCAAGCGGAGATACAAATTCAAGCTGAAAACCGCCACGGCCGTCAGATTGACGGCCATGTGATAGACGCCGATTCTTCGGTCATTCGGAACGGAGATCGAGAGAAAATCGATGAAGCCCGGAATGGCCGCGAGCAGAGCGCCGACCACGCCGCCCGCCATCGTATAGCAGGCGACATCGTTCCAGCTCTCCGCACGCCAACCCGCGGCGCCGATCAGATCAGCGACTAAAGAAAATACCCAAAGACCGATCGGAACGGCGACCAGCATCGGGTGAATGGGATGTTTGGCGATGCTTGCAGGAGTGCTCATAAAGTCCTCCTCAGATCCGTCCCATCAACACCAGGATGATGATAATCAAAAGGATCAAGCCGAGTCCGCCGCTCGGGTAATATCCCCAACCGGAGCTATACGGCCAGCTAGGCAAAGCACCGATGAGAAGAAGAATTAAAATGATGAGCAGGATAGTGCCCATGACAAGCCTCCTGACGTCGATCAGATTCAAGCCGGGAATTTTTTCCGACGGCTGTAATCTTTACTCGCGTTCTTCTACGCCCGCATCAGGCCTAAAATCCCTATGACGATCAGATAAACGGCAACGATGTAATTGAGCAGCCGGGGAATGATCAAAATCAAAATGCCCGCGATCAAAGCCACTAACGGCTGTAAAGCAACGTGGATCTGCATGCCCCATCCTCCTTCATGACCGCCCGCGTCCAATGCCGGTGCAGCGCCGCCATCCGAATCATTGGAGCAAGCGATATGCCAAAACCCTGTAATCCATGCTTCACTTTTCCCCCCGCGCTACTTCCTTCATCGTGGCGGCCGTGATCGGCCGCCGCGCCGACTCGTAATTTTCCCAGGGATCTTTTTTGAGCCGCGCCAAGCGCCGGCGGAGATTCCGAACGTTGAACCGGTCCGGGCCGACGCCCGCGGCGACTTCTTCCCAGGTGAGCGGCGTGGAGACCGCTGCGCCGGCGCGCGCGCGCGTGGAATAGGCGGCGACGGCGGTCGCGCCCCGGCCGTTGCGCAGATAGTCGATGAAGATTTTCCCGTTGCGCCTGGCTTTGGACATCGTCGCCAGATAGCGATCCGGCGCTTCCCGCGTCATTTGCCCGGCCACGCGCTTCGAGAACTCTTTGATCTCGTCCCATTCGTACTTGCGGACGATCGGGACGACGACGTGGAGCCCCTTCCCTCCGGTGGTTTTGACAAAGCCGTTCAATCCCAGGCCGCCGAGCATGCGGCGGAGCGAGCGCGCGGCCTCGATCATTCGCTTCCAGGGCAGCTCAGGGTCCGGATCGAGGTCGAAGGTGAGGCGGTCCGGTTGCTCGATGCGGTCGCTGCGCGAGCCCCAGGTGTGGATTTCGAGCACGCCCATCTGCACCAACGAGATCAGCCCCGGAAGAGAATCGACGACGACGTATTTTCCCACGGAGCCCTTTTCTTTGATGGCCACGCGCCGCACCCAGTCGGGCAGGTTTTCTCCGACGTGCTTCTGGTAAAAACACTCCTTCTGGTATCCCTCCGGACAGCGGACCAGGGTCAGCGGCCGGCCCGCAAGATGGGGCAGAATCCACTCGGCGATATCCTCGTAGAAGAGCGCGAGCTCGCGCTTGGTGATTCCTTGTTCGGGATAGAGGACGCGGTCCGGATGCGAGAGAGCGATCCCGGCGATTTTCATCACGGCCTCATGAACATTTCCATTGTTGGATTTTGCACTGCCCGACGACGCCGGCAACGGCCGCTCGCTGATTATTTTTGCCGCGGGCTTGTCCTCGCGGAGCCCCTTAAAAGATGGATGGCGCAACAGGCCGTCGCGAGTCCAGCCGGAGAACTCGATCTCCCCCACTAGCTCCGGCCTCACCCAATGTAATCTCTCGCGCGCAGTTCCGCGAGGCGGATTGGAAAACGGCGGAGACTCTACGGCGATCCGATCCAGGCGGGAGCGGAGCTGCGCCAGAGATTCGTGCGTAAATCCGGTGCCGACCCGCCCGGCATAGACCAACTCGCCTCTATCGTTGTATACGCCGAGAAGCAGCGCGCCCAACCCCACGCGCGAGCCCGCGGGATCGGTGAAGCCGCCGACTACGAACTCCTGGCTCGCGTGGCATTTGGTTTTCACCCATTCGCGTCCGCGGCCCGGACGATACAGCGACTCCTTTTGTTTGGAGATCACCCCCTCGAGCCCAAGCTGGCAGGCGCGGCGGTATAGCGCTTCGCCTTGGCCGACGATGTGATCGCTGAAGCGGATCGTTCCGGCGGCTTTTTTCAGGACCTTGGCCAGCACATTTTTGCGCGCCAGAAGCGGGGCGCGCGTCAAATCGTATCCGTCGAGATGCAGGAGATCGAAAACAAAGTAAGTCAGGCGTTCCGTTTTGTTTTTGCTGAGCGCTTCTTGGAGCGACTGAAAGTTCGTCGCGCCGTCTTTTTCCACGACGACGATTTCTCCGTCGAGCATGGCCTGATCGACGGGCAGATGGGCGGCGTCGCCGCCGAGCTTACCGAAGCGATGAGTCCAGTCCTTGCCTTCGCGGGTAAAAAATTTTACCTGTCCCGCCTGGACTCGGCAGAGCGCCCGATATCCGTCGAATTTGATCTCATGCAGCCACTCATCACCTGCGGGGACTGCGTTCACGAGAGTGGCCAGTTGCGGGCGGATAAAATCGGGAAGTCCGGCTTTCCTTACGCCGGGAAGATTGTCGACGAGCCCTGTTTCTTTATTTGGCTTTTTGCTTCGGCCGGCCTTCACGCCACCGAGAATACCCGGCAAACTGGTTATAAGTCCACCGCCCGGGGCTTCGTAAGCTTCTCTACCCGATTCGAGCGGGTGATGAAAATCGCGATCTTGTCGGTAGGACCGAAGCGCCATAAACATACTATGGATCGAACCATCACGTGATGGCGGGCCGGTGAGGCAACCCGCAACGTCCGCGATAAACCCTTTTTCTTTTTTCCCGCCTTTTCTTCGATCGTTTGCCGGTCGCGGCGGCCGATTTCTTGCTCATTTCTTTGGCGGCCCTCCTTTCGCCGGTCGATTCAAAAATCATACCCCCGTCCGACCAGCGCACAAAGTGGGTAAAGGCCGGAATCGATGTAGGAGTATTCCTCGATGTAAGTAAACACCGGGGATACGTAGGAGGGACGTAAGAAAGAAAATAAGTGATGCAGTGCAGCGCGGTTATCGCCCGCCGTGCTTGGTCGGAGCGGCGCGATCGACCTCCGTCGCCGCGCCCAGAGAGCGAAGCGCCGCTAAAACGGCATCCAGGCCTGTCGCTTGCGGCCCCGTCATGCTTTCCTCTTCGGCGACCTGCAACTCTCTTGCGTCATACTCCCACTGACGCAAGATTTGAATCTTCTGACCGCGTGAAAGATCGGGCTTTTGAACGACTTCAGCGGGGGTCTTAAAGACACCACCGGGATCCAACAGTGCTTTTTCAAAATCGGTCATTCGACACCTCCGAAAGAAAATGAATCACACTTTCAGAATAGCACCTGCCGCCCGTTACATCGTTTAGGAATTCACCCCATTTGCAGTCCCCGGATCTTCGCCTAGACTGGAAGAAAGCGGTGGTGGACCACCGCAACCACAAAGGAAGGGGGAGGTTTATGCTTAACTGGGCAGTGACTTTTTTAGTCGTCGCGCTGATTGCGGGCGTCCTTGGGTTATCCGGGATTGCCGGCGCAGCTACCGAGATCGCCTGGATCCTGTTCGTCGTGTTTCTGATCCTGTTTCTGGTCAGCATGGTGACGGGACGCCGCGCCGGCCCGCCGGTGTAACTTCGCCCCGCACGGTCGATTAACCGTAGATTAGTAGGTTAAAGGCATTTTTCGTTAGGGCGGGACCTGCTGCGAATCCCGTCCCATATTTTTCCTCTCCTGAAAGCATCCGAACGCGTATGAGATTAAAAAATCTCCGCGCGGTTTAGGTAAAAAAACGGACGGTAGGCAATGGACGTCCCACCCGCAGGCTGTAACGCGGATGAACCGGTCGCTGGCTTACCGTCCGCTTTAAAAACACCCGCGCGGACTAGTCGACTGGTGCTACTGCTGTTTCCCGCCTTCGGCCCCGCGCTTTAACTCTTTGCCTTCACTGCCCGTAGCGCCCGCGTCACCGCCGGACTTTCCCGAACGAGCCGAGGAGCCTCGTCCCGAGGATGCGCCCTGCTCTATCCCGAGGGCTTTTTTGGTCTGCTCGTCGAGCGTTCCGGTCGCCTTCAGACCCTGCTTTTCTTGGAAGGCCTTGAGCGCGTCTTTGGTTTTTGGACCCATGACGCCGTCGATAGCTCCCGGATCTTGGCCCTTGTCTTTCAAGGCTTGCTGGACTTTCTTGATCTCTTCGTTGCCCGCCGTCGCGCCCGACCGCGACATACCCGACGCGCCTTGTTCGTTGCCGCTCTGCGCTTGGACGCCTGTCTGACTCTGCGATCCGCTCTGACTTTGTCCTTCTTTGACTTGCGCCCAGACCGCCAGCGTGGCAAAGGCTACTGCTCCGATTATCGAAAACGCTAAGAGCAATCTTTTGCGTGCTTTCATCTCTTTCCCTCCTTTTATTTTATTTGAATGCAGACGACTCGCACTTTGCTTCCATGGGAAAGCACATGCGACGGCGAGGAAACCGCAGTGCCGATAAACATAGTGCGGGCCGATTTGGATCGGGTCAATCAGGGAAACACTTGAGAAAGGTGGTAGGGAAATCCCTTAGGGAAATAACGAACCGGTAACCCTCATTCAAGGAGCGCGGCAGACTCAGAGCCGTCCCTTAAATATAAAGGGGTTTTGGCCGGCCCCAAAAAAACCGCAGGCCGCTTGCCGGGTGCTGGAGATCTCGAGAAAAAAGTCTCGAGGAAATTTTCTATCGACAGAACGCCGGCGGTCCGGGCGTCGCCGTTGACGATCACGCCGACGACATTCCCGGAAAAATCGACGACGGCTCCGCCGCTCATGTGGTTCTCCACGGCGATGCCCCACTTCGTGTCGGATGGAATACCCTGGGCTTCAAGGTAGCGGCTCTCGTACAGTTCGATGTCCGCCGCGAAATATCCGCGGTGACGATCGTCGGTCAAATTCAGGAAGCCTCGAGCGATGGCAAAATCGCGGTCGCCCGGATACCCGGCGAGATAAACTTTTTTCGGCGGGACGAGCGGCTTCAAATCGAAGTCGGCCGCCGGACGGGTCAAGTCGATCATGCCTTTTTGAAAATCCCTCAGCTCCCAATGGGGAAACCCGACGCCGGGCTGCGGCCTCTTGAGACGGCCGATGACGAAGTCCCGGCGCTTGATCGTATCGTCCGGAGTCTGAACCCCGGCTTTCGTCGACTCCTCGCTTGTGAGATGTGACACGAGCTCGATCTCGAACTCCTTACCCCTATTTTGCGCCCGGTATCGGAGCAAGGGATGTTCTGCCGAACAGTCGACCGAAACGGAGTACCCGGATTTGGTCTGGTTATTCTTCAGGCAGTATTTCATGACATGATACGCGGTGACAAAGAGGCCGTCGGATGAGATAAGAAAACCCGATCCCAGGTCGGTTTGCTTCCAGCTCCCGTCCCGTTCTTTGTATTGGATCAGGATTTTCACGCTCTTCGATTGAGCGTCTTCCCAGGTAAAGCGAGCTCCTTCCGCTGCAAGCTGGGTAGGTTCGGTGAGGAAATTGGTTTCGGCGACGGAGGGAAACGACAGAACCAGGATCAACCCGAAGATGAAACAAAATCTCTCGCAACGGCCCATCAAGGTGTTTGCCCTTTTTATATTAATTTCCCCAAAACATCCACAAAAATCCTCTCGCTGTGTGAGTAAACGTCCGCCCGCCAGTGTTAAAGATCGGCGCAAACGGATGCACCTTTAATCCGTGGACGGTTCATACAATGGGGCGGCTGCCCGGATCCTAACTTGGCCGGTGATGACAAAAATGCTAGGTTCCTGAAAACGCAACCATGGAGAAGGGCGGAAGGCGACGAACGACGGAGCGTAAATAGCTGAAAATACTTATGGAGAAGGATGCTGTCCGGTGATGGCGCTGGTCTTCAAAACCAGTCTGGGGATCGTAAGGTCCCCGGAGGGTTCGACTCCCTCCCTTCTCCGCCAGGAAAACGCTGTCAACTTCGGGATAGAGTCGGCTCCGAAGGGCAAATTGCGGGCAGTTAGAATCCTTCGCGAATCGGAGATCAGAACGGTGCCGCCACCTGCCGGTGCAAAAAAATTTCTCGTCTTTCCCGAGCCGACGCGAGGATCGCCAGGCAGACTTCCAGCGTCGCCTCGCCCCAGCGGCCGTTGTGCAGCAGCGGCCCGTTATTGATCACGGCGTCGTAGAACTCGTCGACGACTCTTCCTTTGTCCGGCACCGCCCTTCCCAGCGGCACCGGGACTTCGTGCCTTCCCGCATCGTCATAAATAAAAACGCCGTCAGGCGAGGGCCGCATGTCGCCGCGCTCGCAGCTCACGATGGTCATGCCGAAGTGAGGGTGGCGCCGCTGCGCGTCGCTAGGCGCGAAGGCTTCGCGTCGCTGCCGCGACCCGCCGTATCCGGTGGCGGCTTTGAGCGCGGCCTCCTCTTCAGGATTTTTGATGCGGCCAAGCGCGGCGCGAGCCTGACCGTGCCGATCCGATGTTTTGGGCTGACCGCTCTCCCCAACCCAATCATGAAACTCGTCGGTATCGAAGCGATCGTAACCGCTGTACACCGCCGTGGCCGCCGCCCCATCGACGAACTCGAGATACGCCGTAACGCTTCCCTCCGTGGGACGATCGGGATCCCAGATTCCCGTCATCGCGCGGACGCTCCTCACCAGGCCGCCGCCGAGCCATCGCACCACGTCGATCTGGTGCGGAACCTGGTTGAACACGACGCCGCCGCCGAGCCGCGTGTCCAACTCCTCGGGCCGCCGCGGCCGGTAGAGAAAGTCGGTAAAATTCCACGTGTGGATCATCCTCACCCGGCCCAACTCGCCGCTGCGCGCGATCTCGCCCATTTTCAAAATCGGCGGGTCGAAGCCGTGCGTATGGCCGACGAGAAGACAGATTCCGTTGCGTTCCGCCGCGCCGTTCATCGCCTCGCACTCTTCGATCGAGAGCGCCATGGGCTTCTCCACGATCACGTGCTTATGGCGCTCAGCCGCCGCGATGACGTGCTCGGCGTGGCACTGGTGCGGCGTGGCGATATAGACGCCGTCCACGTGCGAGCTGCCGCAAAGATCCTCGACGCGCTCGTAGACCTCGGCGTGAAATTCCGAGCGAAACTTCTCGCGGGCCTCTTTTCTGAGATCCGCCGCCGCCGTGATCTTGACCCGCGGATGGGCGACCAGACTGGGCAGCATGGAAGTCGCCGCCCTTCCCAGGCCTGCGATTCCCAATCTCAACACCGGCCGGTTGTTCGCCAGACCGTTCATCTCGGCGGCGCGGAAGGATTGATCCCGGGGACGAATTTGCGGAGCTCTTTGGTCGCCTCGATCCAGTCGGCGTCTTTGGGCAGGACCGCCGCGGCGCCGCGCACCCGGTAAATCGCGGGGTCGAGCGCGCCCGCCGGCGCGGCTTGGTTTTCTTTGAACGCCCTGGCCGCATCTATCAGACGATCGCGCGCGCGGATGATCGCCGCATCGCTCGTTCCCAGATGCTCCCGCGTGCGGTCGTAGATCGCCCCCATCCCTTCCTGCACTCCCGCGTCCTGCGCCCAAAATTCAGGGATACCAGAGAAGAGCCTGGTCCGCTGCAATTCCCGATCGAAGAAGAAATCGTTTTCCCGGCCCGCCTTGGGGCGCCACCTTCCCCCCGGCTCGTTGGTGGGCGGCAGGAATTTATCCGCGCCGACGAATCCTGCGCCCGCGCCGGCGCGCAGCCGGGCGATCTCTTTCTCCGCCAGCGGTCGCAACGGGTGGAAAGTCGCGGCGATGAGCATCGTCGTCTCGTCGTCCACGGGAATCCACATGCGGCTATGCCGCGTCGGGTTTTCGCCGTAAGGGCCGGTCATGGTGTAAAACGGCAGAAGGAATTGCGTGATGCGCCAATAACAGTTCTGTTCATCGATATCCCGGCGCGCTCCGATCAAGACGCCGTACTCCGTATCCGTGACGTAAAAACGCGGATGAGTATCCTTCTTGCGCCACAGGCTCACTCCGTCCGATCCTTCGAAGATTTCGGGTTTGAGCTGATCGGCGGGGGCATGAAGGAAGGAGACGTGGCTCTGGTCGATCTCCCCCTCCAATGCCTGCGCGAAATTGCAGAACTGGATGCGCTTTGCCAGGTAGCGATTTTCATCCGGCACGAGATTCCACTCCATCTCAGGCAGCGACGGCAGCGGCCTCAACTTTCCCATATAGGTCCAAACGACCCCTCCACGCTCCTGACACGGGTAGGCCGTATGGCGGATCTTATCCTTGAAGTTACTCTCGGGCGGCTCGCTCGGCATGTCCAGGCAGTTGCCGTTCACATCGTACTTCCAGCCGTGGTAAACACAGCGCAGCCCGCACTCCTCATTGCGCCCGTAAAAGAGCGGAGCGCCGCGGTGAGAACAGTGAGCGCCTAACAGGCCGACCCGTCCCTGGGTATCGCGGAAAGCGATCAAATCCTCTCCCAGCAGTCTGACCCTGAGGGTCGCGCCGTCGCGCTCGGCGAGTTCGAATGAAAGCAAAACCGGCAGCCAGTATTGCCTCATGAACTCGCCCATG
Source organism: Candidatus Binatia bacterium (assembly GCA_036504975.1). NCBI lineage: Bacteria > Candidatus Binatota > Binatia (SeqCode) > Binatia bacterium. The sequence goes on from DASXUF010000049.1 coordinate 67,428, forward strand.
ACCGTGCCGGGCCCGACTCGCGTCAGCAGCTCGTTCTCTTCGCGCGTAAGCACTTGGACTTCTCTCTCGTCGGATTTCTTATGTCAACCGAATCTTATCTGCGGCGATGCTCGCAGGTCAAACCGGATCATCCGTTCTCAGCGAGACCTTTAAGAACCTTCTCGGCGGCTATAGCTTGCTTAACCCTTCGACCCGCGGGATGCGTTGGCCAAGAGCGCTTTTCGTCGCCATATTTTGTTCCAGCCTCCAAGTAGCATGAGCCGCCATCGGCAATCAACGCGTCTCCCACGTCCGCGGCGCAATATTTTCCGGACCGCGCGTTTCATCGCTCGGTTCACAGTTGGCGCAGAAAATCCTGCGATGCCCATGCGCGTACGCCCGGCGCGACCGCGCGGGTCGCTGTCGGAGTTTTCGGAGCCTGGTAAACCAGATGCAATTCCGCCCTCGCGCCCCGGCGTTTTTTGCGCAGCGCCTCGGCCAGGCGCTGCATCGGCGCCGCGTCGAACGGCGTGACGGTGCGCGCCGCCTTGCACTCGAGCAGCGACACCGTTCCACTGCGACCGGGCACGAGAAAATCCACTTCCAGCCCCTGCTCGTCGCGGAAATAATAAATCTCCGGCCGCTTGCCGGAGCCGGCCTGGGCCTTCACTACCTCCGAGGCGATGAAGCCCTCGAACAAGGCGCCGTGAAACGGCGACTTGGCGAGCTCGGCCGGCGAATCGATTCCCAGCAAATGACACGCGAGGCCGGAGTCGGCGACATACACTTTCGGCGACTTGATCAACCGCTTGCCGAGATTTTCGTAAAACGGCGGGACAATCAGAATCTGCGCGGTCGTTTCCAGCACGCCGAGCCACTGACCCACGGTGGGCACGCTCACGCCGAGCGGCGCGGCAAGGTCGGTCTTGTTCAATACCTGCCCGTGCTGGCTTGCCACCAGCGCCAAAAACCGGCGGAACGTCGCGAGGTCCTTCACCGCCGTCACGGCGCGAACATCGCGCTCCAGATAGGTCTGGAGGTACGAGCTGAACCACAACCGCGCGCTCTCAGGGCGCGCGACCACTTCCGGATAACCGCCGCGTAACAGCGTCACCTTCGGCGTCTCACGCGTCGAAAAAGGCAGCAAGTGCAAAACCGCCGCGCGACCCGCCATGGACTCCGTCACGCCTTGCATCAGCGACGCTTCCTGCGAGCCGGTCAGCAGCCACTGCCCGACACGGCGCGGCTGCCGGTCGATGCGCGAGCGCACGTAGGCGAATATCTCGGGAACGTTCTGGACCTCATCGAGAATCGCCGGTGTTTTCACCGCGTCGAGGAAGCCGTGCGGATCGGCTCTGAGACGGGCGACCACGTCGGGGTCTTCGAGCAGAAAGTAACTGGCCTTGGGGAACAGATGCCGCAGCAACCAGGTCTTGCCGGCCCGCCGCGGACCCGTCAGAACGAGCGCGGGAAAAGCGCGCACCGCCCGGCTTAGCTGCTTTTCAAGTTTTCGGTGGACGTATTTCATGTATGAGGATTCTAAAACACAACTTTAGAATTCTCAAGGGGAACAGCGCTAAAGTTCAGGAAGCGGTCGCTGTCCCTAAAGACCCGAGCAAGCCAATCAACGTGGCTCCTACTTCACATAAACACGGTTTGACATCCGTCCGATAAATTTGCAGGGCTGTGCTACTCGTGATACAGGAGTTTCCCATGAGCTTCAAAAGCCTGCGCGACTTTCTAACGACCCTTGACGAGCGCGGTGAATTAAAAAAGATCGACGGCGCGGACTGGAATCTGGAGATGGGCGCGCTCACGGAGCTGATGTGGGAAGCGAACGGTCCCGCTTTGCTCTTCGACGCCATCAAGGATTATCCGCGCGGCTATCGCGTGGCGACGAATCTGTTTGCAACAAAAAAAAGATGCCTCCTCGCACTCGGTATGCCAGAGGAGCTTCCAGAGGACGAGGCCGTAGAAAAATTTGAAGAGATCCTGGCAAAGTACAAACCCTTGCCGCCTCGACAAGTGAGCGGCGGGCCGGTCACGGAAAACGTTCTTCATGGCGATCAGGTCGACCTGTTCCGATTTCCCGCGCCGAAGTGGCATGAACTGGACGGCGGCAGGTATTTAGGCACCGGCTGCTGCGTCATCCAAAAAGATCCGGACGGCGGCTGGATCAACGTCGCGACCTACAGAATCGCGCTCCACGATCAACGTACCACCGGAATTTTTATTTCCGAGGGTCACCAGGGAACCGCTATCGAGAAGAAATATTGGGCCAAGGGACAGAGCTGTCCCGTGGCTGTGTCTCTCGGCCACGATCCCATGCTTTTCCTCGCCTCCTCCGGCGGTTTTGGCTTCGACTGGGGCGTCAGCGAATACGACGTCGCGGGCTATCTCGGCGGCGCGCCGGTTGAAGTGATCGTCGACGAATACACCGGGTTGCCGATCCCGGCCAACTCGGAAATCGTCTTGGTGGGAGAAATTCCGCCGCCCGAAGCGGAGCTGCGTCCTGAAGGACCCTTCGGCGAGTTTACGGGGTACTATGCTTCGGGGACCCGGCCCGAGCCCGTCATTCGAGTGAAAGCGATTTATCATCGCCACGAGCCTATTCTACAGGGAAGCCCGCCGCTGATGCCGAGAGGGCACTGGGGCTATAGTTTCGCTTTGCCGGTCAAGAAAAGAAACGTCAAAAGAAAACTGCTGGCAAGCGGGATTCCGGACGTGCTCGACGACTGCACCTTGGCGATTCCCGGCGTCGAAGTCATCAAGGTGAGACAGCGGGATGCCGAGCACGCGCGAAAAGTCGGCCTGAAGGCGCTCGAGGTCAGTTCCGCTCGAGTGATCATCGTCGTGGATGAGGACATCGACATTCGCAACCCGGCGCAGGTGTTGTGGGCGGTGGGCACAAGGTGCGACCCCGAGAGCGCGGTAGATATCGTCAAGGACTGTAAAACGCACGGTCTCGATCCTTTGCTGCCGCCCGACAAGAGGAGCCAAAAGAACTTCACGACGGCGAAAATGGTGTTGAACGCCTGCCGGCCCTACGGCTGGCGGGAAGATTTCCCGCCGGTCAATCGATGCACCAATGAGTTGCGCGCCAATACCTTGAAGAAGTGGAGCGGCTTGTTCACCGGCCGCGAGGTGAAAGCCTGAGACGGGCTTGGAGGTAGCAGGTTCGTCAAAAAAATATGCTTCGACAAGCTCAGCATGAACGGAATTATACCGATGATCTGAAGTCCCCTCCGTTCGTCCTGCGCCCGTCGAAGGACTCCGAGAAAGTTTTTCAGCAATCTGCTACAGCGTAGAAGAAAGGCAAAAACCATCCTTGGATACGATCGGTCAACTTAAACAGGACCTCATTTTGGCTTCGGCCATGCTCGAGTGGGATATCGGAGACATCTGGGGGCACGTCAGCGCGCGCTTGCCGGACGGGAAGGGCTTCCTGCTAAAACACCTGCGGCATCAGGTCAAGGACATAAACCGACCGGACGAAGTTCTGACCTTCGACTACGACGGCAACCTTTTATCGGGAAGCAAAGGCGTGCCCAAAGAAATCGTCATCTACACGACGCTCTATCGCACGCGCCCCGAGATCAACGGCATCGTCCATGCTCATCCGCCGATGGCGATCACGGTCACGGCAACGAACCAAAAAATCGTCCCCATCCATCTTCACTCTTTCGTCTTCAAGGACGCCGTTCCGGTTTATCCGATCCCGATTATGATTTGCACCGATCAAGAGGGCAAAGCCATAGATAAGAAAATGGGCAGCCACTCGGCCGTCGTCATCAAAGGGCACGGCGCCGTTACCATTGGGGCAGATCACAAGGACGCCACCATCCAGATGCTCTACCTGGAGCGAACGGCGCGGATGATAGCGGCGGCGAAGAACGGAAAAATCAAGCCGATCCCGGCGAAGTACGTAAAAATCCAGGAGCAGCGCCTGGCGCGAAATATCGGGGATTCCGACCACCAGTTCCGCCTGGAGTGGGAGTACTTCACGAGAAAGCTCAAAAAAAACGAGCCGTGGACGAGAGGCTAGCGCGGATTGTTCATACGATAAGCCCTCAAGCGCGAGCCGCTCCGGGCGAGGGCAATAGCTTCGGTGGCTCGAGGGCCGCCCTCGCCGCCCACCCCAAAGGTGCTAACTCCATCCGCTAGGGGCCCCTGCCGTGTCCCTGCACGTCGCTGTGCCCTCGACCTTCAGGCTCGCACTCTCGGGCTTCCTTGCTTCCACGCGGGCACGGTTCCGCAGGGGGCGAGGATGAAAGCCGCAGGCACAGGGACGCGGAGGTTCAATGAGTGGTGAGGTGCTTGTTACGACCGAACACAGACATTTCGCGCGATCGTTGCATAGCGATTGCTTCGAAAGAGTCAAAGAGGTACTGCCCTATTGCCTGCGGCTTGAAGGCTCGCCCCCTGCGGAACCATGGGGAAGGACACTTTGTCGATATGACTTATCAAATCTCCCCGCGCCGGATCGCCAGACACTTTTCGGCCGGTATCTGTAGATAGACCGTCATCCCTTTTTTCAGCTCCATGTCCGCATCGCCTCTGGCCTGAATTCTCCGGCCCGCTACGGCGACGTTGAATTCCGCGCATTCTCCGAGGTAGGTAAAACCTTGCACTTCTCCTTCAAAAACGTTGTGACCGTCGGGCTTGCCGGTCGAAGAGATGAAAACATTTTCTGGCCTGAAAGCGATCAAAACCCCGTTTCCGATCTCGCCTATCCCGGGTTGAACGGTCGCGTCAAATTCACCGAGGTCGGTCTTGACCCGCGAACGGTGGCGCTCGTCCGGACCTTCGAGCAGCTCGCCATGGATAATGTTGGCGGCGCCGATGAAGTCGGCCGCGAACTCGTTGACCGGGTCCCGATAGATTTCCTTGGGAGTTCCGACCTGGATAATCCTCCCTTTGTTCATGAGCGCGATCTCGTCCGAGATCGCCAGCGCTTCCACCTGGTCATGAGTGACGTAGAGAGTCGTGGTCCCCAGGCGGCTCTGGAGATCTTTGATCTCCCACCTCATCTGCATCCTCAGCTTGGCGTCCAGGTTGCTGAGCGGCTCGTCGAGGAGCAAAAGCTTTGGCTTGGCTACCAGCGCCCGGGCGAGCGCGACGCGCTGCTGCTGTCCGCCGGAAAGCTGAGTGGCGCTCCGGTCGGCCAGTGACGCGAGCCCAACGAGCTCCAGCGACTCCAACGCCTGCGATCGAATCAGCCGCTCCGGCACCTTGCGCACCTTTAGAGGAAACGCGACGTTCTCGTACACGCTCATGTGCGGCCAGATCGCATAGGATTGAAAAACCATCCCGACGTCGCGCCGGTTGCCTGGGACAAAAAGTTTTCGCTGCGAGGAAAAAACCGTTTTCCCGCCGATGGCGATCTCGCCGCCATTCGGCCGTTCCAGCCCGGCGACACAGCGCAAGGTGGTCGTCTTGCCGCATCCCGAGGGCCCCAACAAGGTGAAAAACTTTCCGCTCTGAACCTCGAAGCTCACGCCGTCCAGAGCCGGCACCACCCCTTCAGGGGTGGAAAAGCTCTTGCGGAGGTTTTGCGCTTGGACGGCCGCCATCGTTTTCGCGCTTCGCCGCTTAGTGTGCTGTCCCCAACAGTTCTTGCCGCCGATTCGAGGATGTTTTCGAGGTAATTCCGGTTGCATTGCGCACACAAATCTCCCCTTCCCCTCTTTGGCAAAGAGGGGTTAACCCCTTCTCGGAGACCTCCCCCCTTTGAAAAAGGGAGACACAGGGGGATTTGTTTTTAGCTAATGCCATGGCTTTGAAATATATAAATGAACTTCTCGGATACTACACTAGCGCTGGCGCAAGATTCTGATCAACTCGTCCGACAATTTCGGCAGCTCGGGGTGATCGGCAATAAATTTGACGCCCACTTTCAGAACCGGAATCCCTTTAGCCTTCAAATGCGCGATCTCGGCCGCCGACTGAGAGCCGGGCAATTCATAGTGATCGGTAAACTCCATCTCATAGATCATTCTCTGCCCCTCTTCGCTCATGAGCGCGTTGATGTATAGCTTGGCCAGGTTCGGATGCGCGGAGTTGCGCGGCACGCCGAGGTGGAAAAAGCCGACCGTGCTGCCGTCTTCCGGAACGATATGCTCGAGCGGCGCTCCTTTGGCCTTCTCGCGGCGAATCTGGTAACTGCCGCAATTCAACACCATCATCACAAACTCCCGGCTGACGATGCGGTTGTTCTCCTGACAGCGCAACAAGCCGCCGATCTGGTCCGACAGCTTTCTGACAAACCCCTTCATTCTCTCCGCGCCCCACTCGGGCCGCGCCGCGGTGCGGTCGAAAAGCGCGGCGTTCGCCGTCGAGGCTATCTTGCCTTTCCACTTCGGATTCAAGACGTCCGCGAGCTTCTTGGGCGCCTCGGCGGGCGACACGAGATCGCTGTTGTAGGTGATTCCCGGCACGATGCCGGCTATCTCGACGCCGACGTTCTTGAACGCGACGGCCTCTTTGATGATGCGCGGCGAGAGCTTCGCATAATCGTATTCTTCCAGCACGTTTCGGCCGAGCAGATCGCCGTAGTGCGATTCCGTGCCGAGCAGGATGTCCGTCGACGGCTTCTGGCCCGCCGCGACTTCGAGGCTGACCTTCCCCGCCATCTGCGTCATCGACGGAGCCGGCGTGAAGCCGACCCTTATGTTGATGCCGTAGAGACGGTTGAGCAACGCCTCGAATCTCTTCGCTCCCGCGGCCCCTCCCAGGCTGCTCCCCCACGAGAGATTGAGCTCGCCTTCTCCCTTCTCCCGGGCGGCCGTAATCAGGCGTTGAATCTCGGGTGAATGTTTGGACTCGGCGGCGATGGCGCCGGCGGCGGATGCGATCGAGCCGGCGACGAAGAGCGCCAGAGTTTGCGTAAGCATGAAACCTCCCGCCATGTCCTTCATCCCTTGGGCTTCTGCTGCAATATCTTTCTCAACTCGTCGCTTAACTGGCGCAGTTCCGGATGTTCCGTGAGAAACTGGACATTGACCTTGAGCGCTTCTCTGCCCATCGCTTTGAGATCCTTCAACTCTACCGCGGATTGCGAGCCGGGCAGCTCAGGATGATCGTTGAAGTAGGTTTTATAAGCGATCTTCTGCCCCTCCTCGCTCATAACCGCATTGATGAAGAGCTTGGCCAGGTTGGGATGGGCCGCGGTGCGCGGCACACCCATATAAAAAAAGCCCAGCGTGGTGCCATCCTCCAGGACCGCTTGACCCAGCGGCGCTCCCTTGGCCTTGGCCTGGTTGACGAACAAGCTGCCGCAGCCCAACACCAGCATGGAGAACTCCCCGCTGATCACCCGGGAGACCTCGCCGCAGCGAATGAGGCCGGCGACGTGGGCGGAGAGCTTGGTCACAAAGGCTTTCATTTTTGCCGCGCCCCATTCCGGCCGGGCGGCAACCCGGTCGAAGATGCCGGCATTGACCGTCGAAGCGATCACGCCCTTCCACTTGGGGTTCAAGACATCCTCCAGCTTTTTGGGCGCCTCGAGCGCCGGGATCAGGCCGGTGTTGTAGATCGCCCCGGAAATGATACTGCCGATTTCCACGCCGTGCGGCGCAACCAGATTCTTTCTGATGCGCGGCGAGAGCTTCGTATAGTCGTACTCTTCCAACACGTTTCGGCCGAGCAGATCGCCGTAGTGCGATTCCGTGCCGAGCAGGATATCCGTCGAGGCCTGTTGTCCCGCCGCGACTTCCTGGGAGATCTTTCCCGCCACCTGGGTCATCGACGGGCCGGGAGTGAAATTCACCTTGATGTTCATGCCGTACATGCGGTTCAAGAGGTCCACGAACATCCTCGCCCCCTCGGGGCCGCTGAAAGACTCCTCGCTCCAGGAGAGGCTCAGCTCGCGCTCGCCTTTTTCCTTGGCGGCGGCGATCAGGCGCTTGACCTCGGCGGACTGTTGGCTCCCGGCGTCGGGCGCAGCCACGAGCGAAAGAAGCAGCGCCAAACCGGCCACGGCTAAACGACTGCGCCGTCCGAGTAGTTTTTCCATACCGTATGTCTCCTCACCCGCGGTTTATACCTCTGTTGGTTCATAAAGGCAAAAATCCGTTTCTTAACTATTCCCTCTCCCCCACGTTTTTTGTGGGGGAGAGGGTGAGGGTGAGGGAGCGCTGAGTGTCAAACCCTCACCCCTGCCCTCTCCCGCAAGCGGGCGAGGGAGACAGGGCTCGTCTCCTTCTGAGATTTCGCGAAATCTACTTCACATAAAGGCGAGGAGTTGCCACATCCGCGAAGGGGAAACTCGTCTCAGCCCTCAACGCAAGTGGGCGCTGCGACTGCCCAGTCCGTAGCGCTTGCCGACAACGTAGTAGGCCAGGATCAGCGGCATCAAGCAGGCGAGCAGCACGATCGTTATGGCGGAGGCGACGCCGTAGTTGCCGCTGATCCAGATATTCCAGACGACGACCGGAAGCGTGATGTTCTTCGGCGTGAAGAGCACGGTCGCCACCGTCAGCTCGCGGTAGGTGATCAGCGCCATCCAGAGCCAGCCGTTCAGCAGCGCCGGCCAGACGAGCGGCGCGAGGATGCTGCGCGCCGTCCTCAGGCCGCTCGCGCCGCTGATGGTCGCGGCCTCCTCCAGCTCAGGGTGGATCTGTATGAGCGCTGTGTTCAACACCCGCGTGCCGAAGCTCAGCCGCTCCACGACGTAGACGATCGCCAGAAGTGTCACGGTGCCGTACAAGGGAAGCTCCTTGAGCACGAACAGGGCGACGAAAAGCGCGCCCACGCCGAAGATGATCCCGGGAACCGCATGCGGCAGGAAGGCGAAGAAGTCGAGCACGGCGCTGAAGCGCGAGCGCGAACGCACCACCATCCAGGAAAAGCCGAAGCTCACGAGCAGCGCCACGGTCGGAACCACGGCCATGAGGATGAGCGTGTTGGCGGCGCCGCGCGCCAGCAGATCCAGCGGGATATTGCGGAAGTTCTGCCACGACAGGCTGCTCCACGCCGACGCCGAGGGCGGCTGAAAAAACGGCAGGCTCGAAGCCCACAGGAGCAAGAGCAGGGGAATAATTTTACTGAGCAACAGATAGAGACCGATGAAGATCCACGCCGGCGCCGTCCATTTGCCGAGCTCATACTGGCGCGGCCGGTAGCCCTTGCCGGTAACCACCTGATAGCGATTGGCGCGCCGGAGAATGCCGCCGTACCAGTAGGAAAGGGCCAGCGCAATGACCACCATGAAGGCGCTCATCGCCGCCGTGGGGCCGTAGTCGGGGAGCGACTCGCCGGTCACCGTCTGGGCGTAGACGAAAGTGCTGAAGGTATAGATGCGATTGCTGAGGCCGAGAATCGCCGGCGTGTCGAACGAGGCGATAGCGATGGTGAAAACATACAACGCGCTTGCCAGGATGCCCGGACGCATCAAGGGGAGAAAGACGCGTCTCAGCATCTGGCCGAAGCTGGCGCCGTGGATCGTGGCCGCCTCCTCCAGCGCCGGGTCCATGGAGCGAAAGCTCGCCGAGGAGAGTATGAAGGCGAGCGAGGCGAGGCTGAGCCCCTGCACCCAGCCCATGCCGACGATGCTCGTGATGTTGAAAGGCGCCTGCGCTGTCCCGGTCAGGGCGACGATCCATCGGTTGACCATGCCGATGCGTGGATGGAGAAGAAAGAGCCAGCCCATGGCGAGAAAAAAACCCGGGAGAAGAAGGCTCAAACTGACGACCGTGTAGACCACCGATTTCCCGGGCAGATCGGTTCTCTCCACCAGCCAGGCGATGGCGATGCCGAAAAAGAGGCTCACGGCCACCGTAATCAACGAGAAGGCCAAGGTATTGGACAGCGCGGTCACGACGAAAGGATCCGCGTAGAGCTTGATATAGTTTTGCAAGCTAAATTTAGCTTCCGGCGTTCCCGGCAGGCCGGCGATGAAGCTGAGCCAGAAAACGGTGAAGAGTATGCCCAGGACGATCGCTACGACAGGCAGGATCAATAACCAGAGAGGATTGACGCCGGAAATCCGCGCGCGTATTCCCGCCGGTTCTTCAGCCTCGAGCGGCAGGCCCGTCCCTCGTGTCGCCGGTTGCGGGTTCATGCCGCCTATCGCACGCGCAAGATCTTACGCAGCTCGTCGCTGAGCTTGCCGATCTCGGGATGCTCCGTAACGAATTTCACGTCGACCCTGAGCGGGTCGACGCCGCGCGCCGTCAGCTCCTTCAACGCCGCCGCCGACTGGGAGCCGGGAAGGGAGTGGTGATCGGTGAAGTGAGTGGCGAAGACGACCTTCTGCCCCTCGTCGGTGAGCGCCATGTTGATGAAGAGCTTGGCGAGATTCGGATGAGCGGCGCCGCGCGGCACTCCCAGATGGAGAAATGCGACGGTCGCGGCGTTCTCCGGAATCGTATGCCCGAGCGGCGCGCCGTGCGCCTGCTGCCGGCGCACCTGATGGCCGCCGCCGTCGAGCGCCAGCATGTGGAATTCCCCGCTGATGATGCGCTCGTTCTCGCTCGCGCGAATCAAGCCGCCGACCTGCTCGGAGAGACGCCGGATGAACGCCGTGATTTTTTCCACGCTCCATTCCGGCCGATAGGCGATGCGATCGAAGATCGCGGCGTTCTGGGTCGAAGCGATCTTTCCCTTCCAGCGCGGCTGCAAAAGATCTTCGAGCTTCCTGGGAAGATCCGCCGGCCGGACCAGGCCACTGTTGTAAGTGACGCCGGAGAGGATCGTGGCGATCTCGACGCCGATATTGTTCGGCGTCACGAACTCTTTTCTGACGCGAGGGGAAAGCCGCGCGTAGGCGTACTCCTCGAGGATCTTCCGCTCCAGGAGCGCGCCGAAGTGAGATTCCGTGCCCAACAGGATGTCGGTCGAGGGCCTTCGCCCCGCCGTGACCTCCTGCGTGATCTTCCCGGCCATGTCGGTCATCGACGGGCCGGGCGTAAACTGGAGCTTGAGCCTGACGCCGTACATCCGTTGAAACAGCGCGTCGAATTTTTTGGCGCCCTCGCTGCCGCCCAAAAGAGTCTGGCTCCAGGACAACTCGAACGCGCTCTCGCCGGACTCCTTCGCCGCCGCGATCAGACGTCTGACTTCCTCGGAGTGGGCCGCCGGCGCTGTCTCTGGAGACACAGCGGCGCTCAGCTCTGCGGCATCGACATTCATCAGCCCAAACGCCGCTAGCGCGAAAAGGATTGTCTTCAAGCATGCGCTCCGGTCGGTCGCAGTCGCGCCGATAAAAATGGGCAGAGTTTAGGTCTTTGACATTGCTCAGTCAAGGTAATAACTAAGGCTCTGGGGCGCGCCGGCATGTTAAGTAAATTCACGCTCTGGAAGCTCAGTTGCCTTCTACTGCTTTTCCCGTCCGTCACTCTATCCGCAACCTTGCCAAAATCAACCGAAGAGATATTGCAAAGGCTCAAGCTCGATCCCGTTATTCTCGCCAACGTGGAGAGCGAGCTCCAGGTGCCCAAAGATTGGATCGAGCGCGCGCGCAAAGAGGGCAAGGTTAGAATATTCGCCACCCTCGAGCCGGCCCAACTGAACACGCTCCTCGCCCCCTTCAAAGAACGATATCCTTTCATCGCCGTGGAGACCGCCGAGGCAAGCCGCGAGGACCGCGCCGTGAGAACTCTGGTCGCCTACAAGTCGGGGAGAATCTTCACCGACGTTCTGGAGGCGGTCGGCGGGACTTTCTATATGTTCAAAGAGGAGAATGCTCTGGAAGATCTCCGCAGCATCCCGACAGTCAAGAATCTGCCTGAAGGAACCAAAGACCCGGAAGGGCTCTGGGTCGGCACCTACAAACTTTACTGGTGCATGGCTTACAGCACCCGATCGGTCAGGAAAGAGGATTTGCCGAAAAAATGGGAAGACCTGCTCACCAACCCGAGGTGGCGCGGCGGCAATATAGGTCTGGTCAACCGTCCCAATCTCTGGCTCCTCCAGTTGTGGAAGACCAAGGGAGAAAAATGGGCGCGCGATTTTATCGCTCGACTTTTTAGCGATGTGAAGCCGCAGCTCCGCAAGGAAGGGGGGAGTTCGCTCCTGGAACTGCTCGCGGCCGGCGAATTCCATGCGGTGATACCGGCCAACCCGGCGCGCACCTATCAGAAAGTTTCAGCCGGGGCGCCGCTCGGTTATCACTGTCCCGAGCCCGCCCCTGCGTCCGTGAACGAAGCGGTCATTTTGAAGGGCGCGACCAACCAATACGCGGCGCGGCTCTATCTCAACTGGCTCTTGAGCAAAGAAGGGCAAATCGCGTTGTACGCCGCTCAACGCGCGACTCCCGTGCACCGGGATTTGGCGCGCAAGGAATTTATCCCGTTTGCCGACTCGATTCTGGGACGAGAAGAAAGTTTTCGCGATCCGGGGTTGGAAACGAAAGTTCTCCCCAGGCTGCTTGAGGTCTGGAGCGATTGGTGGTCGCGCGGCGGGACTCGCTTGAGATAGCCGAAGAAGGCAGAGACCCAGCGGGTTGCTGCAGTTCGTGCTTCGACAAAGCTCAGCACGAACGGACATCCGAAGATCCCTCCGTTCGCCCTGAGCGCCGTCGAAGGGTGAACGGTAGGTTTTTCAGCAGTCCTGCTACCGCTGCTTCGCCTTGAGTCCGGCAAGAACTTTCTCGGCCGTGACGGGAAGTTCTGTAATGCGCACGCCGGTGGCATTGAAGACGGCGTTCGCTAC
>DASXUF010000050.1 GCA_036504975.1 Candidatus Binatia bacterium
CCTTTGGTTGCCCGAGGTGGCTGTGATACGAGTGACCTTTTGATGGGGTCTGCATCAATAATCACGTACACTTCACGACTCGTCGGGTGTGAATCGACCAAATAGTTGAACGTGCCATTGAGAAAATAACGAACGGCCTTCGTATCGTCTTGGCGTTTTTGAGTCGATAAATAGTTTGTCGCCTCCAATCCATTTGTGGTTAAGAATGTAATATTTACTTCTGCCTCCGCAGGGAGTCTTTCGATCTTCAATTTCCAGATTCCCGTCAATCTTACTGTCTCCGAAGTTGTGACAGCACCTAGTCCTATCATTTGAGGCCAGTCGGCGTCCCAGAGTACTTCCACTCCTGCAGGACGCTCAATCGATACAGTTCTCAAGATGGGTTCGGGGAGTTGGACCCTAGCCACAACATCTGACAAATCTAACCTGTTTCTGTTTCGAATGGCTATCCCATGATATCGGAGCTTGGCCTGGTCCTCGTGGCTCCAAGAACTGCCCGCCCCACTTGATATGGGCAAACCTTTCCTCGTTGAAAATATAATATCAGGAAGTTCCACCTTTGGTTGAACGCGAGGTTGATCGGCAGGGTTATTCGAAATGATTAAGTCTCTACCAACTTGCACCGAGCCAGGCGAATTGAACGTCGATTGAGAAACTGAAGCAGGGGGCTCTTTTGGACTGTTAGAGGAGGACCATTCGAGGATGAAGTCCTTTATCTTCATGAAATTGTCGGTAAATGAGGCTACGCCCGCGATAATCATAGTAGCTACCAGTGCAATGGTGACAAGGCGGGTGTTTTTGAGTGTGGCAACCCAACGATCAGCTAACGTCTGCTTTTCTTTCTTTTTATTACCCATTGGCGTGAATTACTTACGCGCTGATAAGGTACGCCAAGTTGTAACTAAAGTCTATTTATTTTATTTGAGGTGTCAGGCGAGGATCGTCTTCGATCCTCATTCTTTTATCTTCGGCGAGCTGGCGGGCGACGGTGTTAAGCCGTGTCGGGGATTTTAGACCCTCTTTCCGGTAGCCTACACAAATCTGAAAACCTCCAGGGGAATGGACTTGGTCGGTTTCGCTTGCCCATGGACCAGCAGCCGCACTTTTTCTGTGGTCTCGCGGCTGAAAGTCTCTTCCCCGCACCGCGCGCACACAGTCGAGGGAATCTGATCGACCAAGACGTATTTCCCATCAACCTGGAAGATCTCCTCCGTTAGTTCCTCTCGGCTCTCGTGCGCGTGGCACACAGGACAGGTGAACATGTTTACCTCTTGTGCTGGGACCTTTTCGAGTGTTTTCATGTGGGTGATTCGGATTGCTAACTGCTAGGCCCGTTGAACGGAGTAAACGGCAAATATTCGAAACGGGCCGGGCTCGGAATCATTAAAACTTCCGTTTTCCAGATAGTGTTTGGCTTCGTCAAAAGAATCCAAGAGACAGTGTTGGTTGGTCGGAATCTCTGCAGCAAGCGAGTTGCACGACAGGGGTGAGCACTCGGGGGAGTTGCCGCACGAGAACGTCGGCACGTCGTATCCTTCGAGAAGTTTTTCTTTGGGTACCGTGACGTTCGTTGTAAAAGACGACTCTGGAGCGAACGGGTGCCACGCCTTCTCGTCTTCGTGGAACTCAAGCTCATAGACTTCGTAATAGAATAATTTGGTTCCTGAGAGATCGATCGAGTTGTCTCGCGCCACAGTCTCAATCACCTCCGGCGAATTAAACAACCAATACCCATTGTGCTTCCAATAGTTGATGTAGTCCGCGAAGTCCTTGGACATGCAATCACTGACGGCATAGATATCGATCACGGTATCGGCTTTTAGGTCGGTGGGCTTGCCGTTTACCCTTTTCGCCATGTATCCCGCCGGAATCATTTTTTTGCCTAACGTGATGACGCGGAGAGAGAATGGGAGACGAGGTGGTACTCACAAACGGCACATGAGCATAAAGTAGCCTGTTTCCGTTTCTTCCGCCGACGAATCTCCCGCTGTCCATCGGAGAAGTCGGTGTTCGGCGTGAACGTACTGTCCTCCGCAGTTGTCTAAAATTTGCGGTCAATGGCGCCCGCGGCGAACTGAGCCGGCACGCTTTGAGCGGGTGCGGTCGGAGCGGGCAGTCCTTGCAGTGCGCCGATTAGATCGCTTGTGGTCGATTTCTTCAAGATCCTCGAACCGTATTCCGTGTCCAGTTCGCAGACTCTCACGCGCGGTCTCGATACGACGGATAAACCTCGGATCGTTCTCCAGCCGGTAATCGAACCAATCGTCTTCGGATGCAAAGCCGATCAAGACACCGGCGGCCTTACCGCGTCGGGTAATAATCACCCCTTCTTCCGCCGCTATACGCAGGTATTTTGACAGGTCGTCTTTCACCTCTGACAACGCAACTGATCTCATGATTTTTCACCTTCCTTGTCGGCTCGAATTTGTTCGGACAACTCGTCCTCTAGCGACGGCTCGCCGTAACGTTCAAGCCACACAGCAGCCTCTTCCTTCGGAATAATCGCAAGAATCTCAACGGTCTTCTCTGTGACATCGTAAAAAACCCGGATGTCGTCGACCCGCAGCCTGTACTGTGGCTGTTTGAGTCCTCGGAGACGCTTGATGCGGGTTTTACTGGTCTTGGTTGCGTCATGTCTCAGATGTTTTTTGATTTTGCCCCTTACCGTAGCCCGTTCGTAGGCGCGCAGTCGTTTCTCGTCTTCCGCAGCCTGTGGAGCAAACACGATCTCTCGGCGCATTCAGTAACTCATCCTCGGCTGCCTCGTGGTACCTGATGGGAGTCACCGAATAAGTCTTTCGGCCTTTTTGTGTACCTCTTCCGCCGGGATCGCCTTAGCGCGGCCTGCGCGATACTCCTCCAACCTCCTCTGCGATTCCCTCGGCCCAAAGTTTTTCCGCCTCCTCCTCGCTCAAATCTTCCAGGCTAGCCAGGAGCCTTTCCGCTAGCTTCGCGCGATCATGAACGCCTAGGCTCATAGCACTTTTGAGAATCTCGGCTAGGTTTGAAATGTTGACCTCCGCGTCCATTCTATCGGCGCAAAGATTCAATGCAAGTTGGTAGACGCGCTGATAAAGTACGCCAAGTTGCAACTAAAGTCTATTTATTTGGTGTACTACGAGGTTTGTGACCGGGATTACTTCGCCGCAACACGCCGCGGACGGTGATGAATCCCGCTTACTCCCTTTTCCCCAATGTCTTTTCCATCTCTTCTAGAACCGCCGCGTCCCAGTTCTTCTGCCCGATACCTACGAGAGACTTTGCCGTCTCGATTCGAACCCGTGTCCTGTTTGGCCCCAGAGATTCCAACCTGACTCCGACCGTCTCGGCGGGCAATACGCCCAGAGCGCGTCGAGCGCCTTCGACATGCAGGGGCTCCTCTTTTTTAATCTCGAATCCCGTCATTACCAATGCATTAGCCGCGGCTTTTTGCACATCGTCTATCGTTCTTGGAAACACGATACCCTGGGTCCCCTGTTTTGTCGGCGTGGGCGTCTCTTGGGGTTCTTGTTTGCTCGGCGCAGCGGCGCCTTGTGCATCCTGTTTGGCCGGTGTAGCGGAACACCCCGCCACAGCTATCACAGTGAACAATAGTATCGTAACAGCCGGAAGGAAAGACTGCGGCATCATCATGGCTTCTCCTCTGTATTGCAGCTACGCGCAGACGCTGTCGACGCGGTAAAAACCTGAGACCAGTTTACTCACCGGCGCGGTGAAAGTCATCGATCCGTATTTTTTATTTTTCCGCCAGCCGCCGCGCCAATTACGCTGGCTGATGAAACCTGTGTGCGCGACCGTGCGGTGCTCGGGCCCGCATGCTCATCTCTTTGATGTGCCAGCAGCGCATGAGACTCTCTATCGCTTCTGATGATACAGCCCCTAATAGTTACCACCGAGAATGAACCGCGCGATGCCGGCGGCAACCTCGGCCTCCTGATCGACGAAGTCGTGCGGCTCGCGGACTTCGCAGGCCGCGAGATTCGGTGCTCGACCGGGCGCAATAGGCCCGCCGGTGACCGTGACGACCTGTTGCCGCACGCCCTGAGTCCTCGCCGTGATGTTGCCCATGAGTCCCACCGGCGAGCGGACGCAGTTGTCGGCGGCATGCCCGACGACCAGCACCGGCACCTTGATCGCTTCCAGACGCAGATCGAACACGGTCTGTGCCGCCAATGCCTTCTTGGCGCGCGCGTCGCCCGACATCATAGCGGACATGAGCACCACTCCGTCGGGGGCGGCCGGACCCGAAAGCCGCGCGGCGGCATTGGCAGCGGAGATCGTTCCACGGCTGTGTCCCACCACCCAGACGGATCCATTTGTGCGCGTGCGCACGTCGACAATCACTTTTCCTAAATCGTCCGCATGCTGTGGCGCGATCCGGAATCCTGCCAGGCCGTCATTGCCCGGGAAATCGGACGACGCATCGACCAGCGCAGTGCCGAAGCCCGCGTCATGGAAGCGTGGCAGCGAGCGCACGAGCGAATTGCCCTTCAGCCCGCGCGGACAGCCCTTGTCGTCAAGGGAAACGTTCCCGCCGCCACCCACGAGCAGCACGAGCGCAATCCGCGAGACCTGCGCTTGCGCGAGCGCGTAGCGCGTCGTGCTGCCGCCGTGCGTCGCGATCGTTACCACTTCGCCGCAACCGTCCGCGGCCGGCGCGGCGTTCGCTGGCGC
Source organism: Candidatus Binatia bacterium (assembly GCA_036504975.1). Lineage (NCBI taxonomy): Bacteria > Candidatus Binatota > Binatia (SeqCode) > Binatia bacterium. Next base: position 4,675 of record DASXUF010000050.1, read on the forward strand.
AACGGCCGCTCCAGTCGCCGAAACCAGCAAGAACGCCGCAAATACCGAATAATGCATCACGCTCCTCAGACCTACTCTCTCTTACCCAAGCTCTTTTCCATCTCTTCGAGAACCGCCGTGTCCCAGTCCTTTTGCCCGATGCCGACAACAGACTTTGCCGTCTACGCTGTGGACGCGCTAAAACTTAAGCGAGTTTACTAGCCGGCGCGCTGAAAGTCATCGATCTCGATGCGTGCGAGGCGGCTAGCGGAAGCTGGCCGGGTCCTTGGCCTCGGCCGGAAACCAGCCGCCGAGCCGGTGATAAGCTTTCAAATAGCTGATCTGCCCCTCGTTGGTCATGGCGTTCTCCAACACGCTGACGAGGCGCACGGCTACGGTCGGGATCGGCTGATACTGTGGCTCATCGAGCTGCCGTGCGAGGTCCTCAGCGGTCAGCGTCTCGAGGTACCTCTTCGTTCGCTCGTATGCCGCATCGTGGTACGCCAGAAGCAGCTCCGCTGAGGCGCGAAAGAGTCGCACTTGCTCCCGGGTGTGACGGGCCGATCGCCCATAGTCCGCGGGCTCGGGCGGCATGCCAAATCGCGCGGCCCAGCCATCTCCAATCCACAGCTGGTCGCGTCCGGCAAGCCGCGACACGTTGCTGTCCATGATTCGGCTGAGCCGCCAGGCGAGCCATCCGATGGGCGGATGCGGTTCCTGAATGAGCTCAGCCGGCGTGAGGTCAGCCAGAGTGCGGTGCAGGGATTCGTAGGCCCGCGTGAACGCGTCCAGCAAAACGCCAGTCTCTCTCATTGCAACCCCCCTTTCTGCTAACAAGCGCTCGAGGTTCGGCTCTCAATAGAGCCGTGCCATTGAATCTCTATTTCAAAGTTGTTACCTGAATCACGTCGGCCGATAGTCACCTCAATAAAAGACTACCGGTATCCTTCGTCGGCCGCTCTACGCGCTGCGCCCGAACGCAGGGTCACGCGGACTTGACCCCTGCGGCCACCAGCACTTCGGCCGGCGCGACGAATCCCGTGGAGGTTTCGAAGGTCTTGAGGCTAGCTCCTACTTCTTCCCAGGCAGCAGCGCGCACAGCCTCGGGGCTGTCGCTGATGACGGCTCGATAGGCTCCAAACGCTTCCTGCATCATTGCCAACGCCTGCGTGGCGGACGACATCCGCAAAGGCAGGGAGAAGGCGCGCTGCTCGATGCCCACGAAGCCACTGTCGGCCAACAAACGCTCGATCACGCCAGGAGCGCCGAGCGCGAAAATCCCGGGTTGTCCCGGCGCCGGTGGGGTCTTGCCGGCGCGACGCAGCAGAATCGGCATGGGTTGTGCCATAAAGGGATTGGCTACAGGCGTGGTGAAGACCACGACAGCAACCTTTCCACCGGGTCGCAGGACACATCGCACCGTCGCAAGCGCTTTCGCCGGGTCGACAAAGAGCATCAAGCCCAGACGACAGATGACTGCGTCGAAGCTCTCCGCGGCCACATCCAGATCTTCTGCGGCGCCCGCCAGCGTGGTGACATTGGTAAGACCGATGGCGCTGGCGTTTTCCCGTACATAGTGCAGCATCGTCGCGGCAATATCATTTGCGACCACGTGCCCCTGTGCTCCAACCCGGCCGGCAGCCTGCAATGTCTGGCTCCCCGCGCCGCAGGCGAGGTCGAGCACCCGCGTACCGGCGCCGACGCCGGCCATGGTCAGCATGGCCTCTGTGGCAGGCTGCATCCAGTTTGCAATTGTCGATTCCCATTGCGCCCAACCAGGTGCGGCGCCTTCCCATTGTTGGCGGATTTTTGACTGATCCATGACTTTTCTCTAACGGACTAATAAATAGTCATCAAGGCGTATCCGCAGCATGAATATTTTGGCCCCCGCTCCGGCCGCTCTCTTACTAATAGTTATCACCGCGGATGAACCGCACGATGCCCGCGGCAACCTCGGCCTCCTGAGCGATAAAGTCATGCGGCTCGCGAATCTCGTAGGCAGAGAGACTCGGTGCCCGACCGGGCGCGATGGGGCCACCGGTAACGATGACCAACTGCCCGCGCACGCCTTGGGTCCTCGCCGTGATGTTTCCCATGAGTCCGGTCGGCGAGCGGACGCAGTTGTCGGCGGCATGCCCGACGGAATAATGCATCACGCTCCTCGCCGCCTGGATCTTCTATTTCGCCGCCAGGCGGCGCGCCAGGGTGATAAACCCCGTGTGCGCGACCATGCGATGCTCGGGACGCATGCTCATCTCTTTGATGTGCCAGTAGCGCATCAGGCTCTCCATCGTCTCGATGCAGGCGAAGCCGCCGTGCTCTTTGAGGGAGTCCACGAAAGTTTTTACTTGTATGACCGTCGGCAGGTAACTGAGTAAGATTCCGCCCGGGCGCAAAGCGTTCCACGCTTTCCCGATGACCGGCCAGGGTTCCGGAAGATCGAGGATGATTCGATCCATGTCGGTCTCTTCCAGAGAGTCCGCGACGTCGCCGAGCTTCAGCGTCCAATTCTCCGCCGCGCCGTAGAAGCGCGCGACGTTCTCGCGCGCCATGCGCACGAAGTCTTCGCGCAGCTCGTAGGAGATGAGACGGCCCTGGTTTCCAAGAGCGCGGAGGAGAGCGGTGGTCAGCGCGCCGGCGCCGACGCCGGCTTCGACGACGGTGCAGCCGGGGAAGATGTCGGCCCAGATTAAAATAGTCCCGATGTCCTTGGGATAAATCACCTGCGCCTGGCGCGGCAAGTTGGGAATCAGTTGCGCGAGGCTGGGACGAAAGACCAGGAAAACGTCGTTCAGCGAAGACCAGACGAGCGAGCCTTCTTCCTTGCCGATGATGTCGTCGGCGTCGATCTTGCCGTCGCGAAGGGAGATTTGTTTCCCCGCGGCGAGCCGGCGAAGATATTGGCGCTCTTTGCGGTCGGTGAAGATCACCGACTCGCCGTCGCGCAGCGGCCCGCGCGGAATCATTCGGCATCGTTCCTTTCGCCGAGCATGAGGCGAAAAATAGAGGAGACGGTGCGCGAAGTCAATGAACGGCGTGTTCGTGTCACTTCGAAGCACTTCTCCGGAGCTCCGTGTTGGTGTTCGTTCCCGCGCCCCTCCGATCACGAGCACGATAAATTGGGTTGGCTTTTTTTAAGGCCGATGATAGTTCTTGGGATCATGGCCGATCCATCTTCACTTCACCATCACGAAGACTGGCACACGCCGAAAGGGCGTGCGATCCGCGAGATCGTCTTCGGCATGAACGACGGACTCGTGACCACGATCGGTTTCCTTGCCGGCGTCACCGGCTCGATCGGCCACGGGCGCTACATTCTCCTGGCGGGAATCGCGGAGATCGTCGCCGGCGCGATCTCGATGGCGCTCGGCGCCTACCTGGCGACGAAGTCGCAGCGGGAATTTTTCCACTCGGAGATCGAGCAGGAAAAATGGGAGATCGACAAGATGCCGGAGAAGGAGGCCGAGGAGATCCGGGAAATTTACGGCGGCATGGGCTTCACACACCCGGAGCAGGAGATGATCGTCAACCGCGTCACCTCGGACAAGGATATCCTGCTCCGCTTTATGAAACGCGAGGAGCTCGGCCTCTTCGACGAGCATCTGGACGACCCGGTGCGCATCGCGGTCATCATGGGCGTGTCCTTCGTGGCGGGCGCGCTTCCTCCCATCGTTCCCTATTTTTTCATCGACGATCCTCACAGCGCGATCTGGATCGCCGTTTTTCTCTCGGTGGTTTTTCTTTTCTCCGTGGGAGTCGTCAAGACGCGGCTCACCAAGGTCAGGCCTCTGCGCTCCGGTTTGGAGACGACGGTTCTGGGAATCGTCGCCTGCGGCATCGGCTATGCTCTCGGCTGGCTGGCGGAAAAATTTATCTGACGGTGTATTTTTTGTAGCCTCTCCGGTTGAGCTCTTCCAGCAGGTCTTTGACTTCTTGCGAGCGGCGCATGTCGGCGACCAGCACGGCGTCGGGCGTATCGACGACGACGGTGTTTTCCATTCCGAGCAGCGCGACCAAGCGTTTATTGGTGTAAGCCAGGCAGTTTTTCGATCGGAAGGCGAGCCGGCGTCCGACGCCGGCATTGCCGCCCGCGTCTTTCGGCAGCATGCGATGAAGCGCGTCCCAATTGCCCACGTCGCTCCAGCCGAAGTCGGCTTCGAGCGTCGCGACCCTGCCCTCCGATCCGGCCTTTTCCAGCACCGCATAGTCGATCGATATGTTCGGCATCTTGCGGTACTCGCGGCGGAAAGCCGAGGCGTCTTTGGGCGGCAGCATCGCCAGTCCGCGCCCGCGCGCGATCTCTTGAATGCGCGCGAGACCGCGCGCGACCACGGGCGCGTATCGACGAATCGATTCGAGAATCGTCGCCGCGCGCCAGACAAAGATGCCGCTGTTCCAGAGCGCGCCACGCCGCATCAACCGCAAAGCTTTTTTGGCCTGGGGTTTTTCCGCGAAGCCTTCGACGCGGTGAATAGCTCCGGCGTTTCCCCGCGCGGCTTTCTTTTCTTTCAGGATGTAGCCGTAACCCGTCTCCGGATAAGTGGGCCGAATGCCCACCGTGATCAAGACAGGCTCGCGCTCGGCGAATCGCACGGCGGCTCGGAGCGCCCGCGAAAAACGGCGCGCATCGGAGACCCAATGGTCTGCGGGGAGGACGACCATGATCGCTTCGGGGTCTCGCGCCGCCAGCTCGACGGCGGCGAGGCCGATGCAAGGCGCGGTGTTTTTTCCCCGCGGCTCGATGAGAAAATTCGCCGGCGGCAGCCGCGGCAGCTCTTTCCGGATCGCGGCGTGGTGCTCGTCCACGGTGACGATCACGGTATTTCGGCGCCCGAAGAGCGGCGCCACCCGCTCCGCCGTTTCCTTAACCAGACTCTTCGCGCTCAAGAGCTTCAGCAATTGCTTGGGACGCTCGGCCGTGCTCAACGGCCAAAAGCGGGTTCCCTTGCCGCCGGCCATGATGACCGCGTAAATCTTCCTCTTCATTCCTTCACCTCGATCGGTTAGATAGCATATAAAACAAAAAAGCTGAAAGATGAAACGATGACCCATTCGATTATACTCAGGGTCATGGTGAGGTGTCTCGAACCGTGAAAGATGAACTTTCCTGGACGGTGCCCGCCGGCGATGCGTCGATTCGCCTCGACGCATTCGTGCGCCGCTGTTTGCCGCACCTGTCGTTGCGCGAAGCGCAGAGGGCGATCGGCGAAGGATCGTTTTGGATCGGCGACCGTCGCGGGAAAAAAGGCGACCGGCTCGACGCCGGGGATCTCGTGCGCTTTCGCGGCGCTGGCCACTGGCTCGCGCCCGCGCCTTTGCCGCGCCCGGATCTCGGTGTCATCATCCGTTATGAGGACGACTCCGTTCTGGCGCTCGACAAGCCGGCGGGAATGGCGACGCACGGTTTTTCCGGCCGCGAGAAGGCGAGCCTGGCCAATTTTCTGGCCGCCGCGCGTCCGGCGCTTCGCGGCGTGGGCCGAAGCCGGTGGGAGCCGGGGCTCGTCAACCGATTGGACCGCGGGACCTCCGGCCTGGTTCTCGCCGCCAAGAATCAAGATTCGTTCGAGGATCTTCGCTCGCAATCGCGCCGCGGGTTGATGAAGAAAAAATATTGGGCGCTGGTTTGGGGCAAGACCGAGGACCGGGGAGAGATCGACTTGCCGCTGGTCCGCGACCCGGGCGACCGAAAAAAAATGACGACCCTCGACCAAGCGAAAAGGAGAGAGCATGCGCCGAGAAGCTGGAGCGCCGCCACCCGCTTCCGGCGCCGCGGCTCTGCTCAGGGCGCGAGCCTTCTCGAAGTCGCGATCGAAAGAGGCGTGACGCACCAGATCCGCGTCCATTTGCGAGCGGCGGGCCACCCGATTGTCGGCGACCCGCTCTACGGCGCCGGCCGGCCCGATCCGTTCGGCCTGGAGCGTCAGTTTCTACACGCGTGCCGTCTGGAGTTCCGCCATCCTAAGGGCGGCCGCAAAATGGTGGTCGAGTCTCCTCTGCCGGAAGATTTGAAGAAGGTGTTAGAGCGTCTGGGAATCAAGCTAAGAAGTCAGTAATTCAGAATCCTCTCTTTTCCGCCTTCTGAATTCTGTATTCTGGCTTCTGGATTCTGTTTTTCAGCCCGCCGCCGCCTTGATGCCCTTCTCTTTGCCGCAGGCGCCGCAATAGTTGACTTGATTTTGCGTGTCTTCGACGAGCCCTTCGTCGAGGTTGTGGGAGACCTTCTTGCACGCAAAACAAACGAAATAGACGCCGTCGATGCTCTTGTTGATCTTCTCGCGATTGAGCACGCGACCCTTCAGTTTCTCGACCCGGATTCCCAGCAGCTCCTCGTAGCTCTTCTTGATCTTGAGCCGGCCGGCCTCGTCGCTGGCCAGGCCCTGCTCTTCGGACTCGTCGTGATTTTGTTCGTCGAGCGCGCTGCCGCTCCTCGGCCTGCCCGGTGGAGATTTTTTCTTCGTCCTCGCCATGTTTTTACCTTTTGATTTTGCTTTATTACGTATCGCGGCCGGCGCCGGGGGTGTTCGCGGATCAAATCCAAAAGCCGCCGAGTCGCCGGACCGGCCGGCTGGTTGCATTCATAATGAAGCCGGGCCTGATTGTCAATAGAATCGGTCTTTTTGGGCCTTGACATGTTTGAATAAGAACATAGACTGAAGCGTCAAAACAAGACAGAAAGCCAAAACGGAAAGGGGGTGAAGAAAGATGACGTTGAGAAAACAGATCGTGGCGATCCTGATCGCCCTGATGCTGGTCCCGGCGTTCGCCCTGGCCCAGGAGAAGAGCGGCACGATCTCGAGTTACAATAAGGACTCGAGAGAAATCGTGATCAAGGGCAAGGATTGGGAGCAGAAAGCCAAGGTCAGCAGCGGTACCGCTAAAGACCAGGCCGATCTCCTGAAGGACGGCACCAAGGTGACGGTGGAGTTCGACGACAGAGGCGGAGGGGATGTCAGGGTAAAGTCGCTGAAAGCACGTTAATTGCCGGCGGAACCAAGCCGGACGAGAAGGAGGGAGAAGCAATCCTCCCTCCTTCTTTTTTTCTAATATTTCCTCTTCAACTCTCTGAGCTTCTTCCAGGCCTCGGCGTTATCCGGCTCCAAAGCCAGCACTTCGCGAAATTTGAGTTCCGCTTCATCGGTCCTGCCGAGATTCCGCAAGGCCTCTCCATAAAGGAGGCGCCAACCCGTATTATTCCGCTGCGTCTTTAAAGCCTGTTCGAGCATCGCCGTCGCTTTTTGCCATTGCTCCAGCCGGCTGTAGGAAAACCCCAGTTCGCCGTACAGCGTGGCGGAATCCTCGCCTTTGTTCTTCGCCTCTTCCAGCAGCTTCACCGCCTCGGCATAATTTCCTTGGGCCGCCTGGAGCTTTCCCAGCGCCAGAAGCAGGCCCGGCTGCTTCGGCTGCATCTTCTCCGCCTGACGCAGCCACGATTCCGCTTCCGTAATCTGCTTTCGGAACAAAGCGGTTTCGCCCAGCCGGAGGTAAGGCAGGAACTGCCTCGAATCGGCGGCGAGCGCTTTCAGATAGATGCCCTTCGCCTCGCTGGTATACAGCTCCTCGGCGAGAATCAGCACATTTTTCATCTTGCTCCGGTCCAACGCGAGCGCCGCCGCCGCCGTTTTTGCCGCCTCGGCCGTATTTTCTTGCGCGACGAGAATCTTGGCGCGCAGCAATTGATAATCGGCGTTCTGCGGCTCGAGCGCGACGGCGCGGTCGACTTGAGCGAGCGCGCGATCGTTCCAGGCGCTGGCGTGGAGCGCCTCGGCCAAATGGAAATGGCGCCGCGCCGGCGCCATCCAGGGCGGATCTCCCTGCCACGGCGGCTCGGTCACGAAGGGGTCGATGATCTTGCGGTTCAAATCCGACGTGCTCTTTCCCAGGCTCCGCGGCGCGGAGAACTCCAGCCGCGCGTTGTCGTCGGTGTTGAATTCGGCGCCGTCCGCGAGCGCCACGAGCTCTTTTCTTCCCATTCGGTAAAAGCCCAACACGGCATAAAGGTCGGAGAGTCCGAGGTCATGCAGGTCGTTTTTCAAGGTCTCGTTGCCGGCGAGGAGCGATTGCAATCGGGGATAATCGAACTGCTGCTCCTTCGCGCTGCCGATCAGCAGGAAGTCGCTCTCCTGCAGGTTCCACACCGAGACGTGCGGGAACGACTCGGCGAGCGTCCGGAACACCATGCGCAGATCGTCGGGCGACATGGAATAGTCGTGAATCCACTGCGTGAAGACGCCGCCGGGTGCGAGCTTGCCCCGCGCCGTGGCGTAGAAATCCCTGGTGAACAGGCTGGCGATGCCGGCGATCCAGGGATTCGACGGCTCGGAGATGATCAGATCGTAGAGGCGGGGAGCGGCCATGAGATAGTTGCGGCCGTCGGTCGGAACGACGCGCACGCGCGGGTCGTCGAGAATGTTGCCGTTTTTCTCGCCGAAGAATCGCGCCGCCGCGACGATCGCCGGCTCGATCTCGAGGACCTCGATTCCTTTGACCGAAGGAAATGTCCCGACGGCCTTGACCGTCATTCCCGTGCCGAGGCCGATCACCGCGACCTGCCGCGCTTCCGGATAGAGCAGCATGGGGACGTAGCCGGTCATCAACATCGTGAGCGCGTCGCCGTAGGAGCCGTCCACTTTTCCATTGGTCTTGAAGTAGCGGTAGTTGGTGTACGGCGTCTCGTGCACGCTGACGGTCGCGGTCAGGCCCTCGCGATAATAAAGAATGCGGTCCCGGCGCATCTCTTCCAGGCGCAGCGAATCGGTCGGAATGGAGCTGAAGCGATTGGCGTAGACGGTGACGCCGCTCGTGAGAACGGCCTGGTCCCAAAACGGGAAGCGAAAAGCGGCGACGGCGAGCGCCGCCGCGACGGCGCCTCCAAGAACCAGACGGCGCGCTCTTCCCGGCCGCGGGTCCGCGACGAGCAGAGCCAGGCCGATCGCCAGATTCAAAAGCGCGCCGATGACGATGCTGGTTTGCATCCCCACCAGCGGGAGAAAAATAAATCCGCCGACGAAGGCGCCGATGATCGCCCCGAACGTGTTGGCGGCGTAGGTGGTGCCGACGCCGCTCGCGACGCGGTAGACGTTCTGCGTGAAGAGACAGACGACCAGCGGGAAGGTCATGCCGAGCAGCAGCGTCGGCAAAAACATCACGGCGAACGCGAGCAGCACGCGCATCGCGAGCAGCATGGAAAAAGAATCGCCGAAGCTTTCGTGCAGGCGGATGAAGACGAGCGGCAGCTTCTCGAACAGCGGGATGGTCGCCAGCGCGGCGAGCCCGACGCCGAGCTCGATCAAGCCGAAGGCGCTCGCGCCGACGGCGCGCGCGCCGAAGAGCCGGGCGTAGAGATACCCGCCGGCGGCGAGGCCGATCAAAAAGGTGACGAGCATCGTCGTGAAAGAATAAACCGAGCCGCCGATCACGAGCGTCAGCGCGTGCGTCCAGGCGTTTTCATACACCATCGCGGCGGCGCCCGAGAGCGCGATCGCCGCGAGCAGCAGCCACTCGATGGAGGAACGCGGGCGTCGGCTCTCGCTCTCCGCTCCGGTCTCGGCCGCCGCGGCCGGCTTTTTTTGCGCGCCGCTCGTGAGAATGATCAGCGCGGCGATGAGGAGATTGCCGATCGCCGCGGTATAGACGGTTCCGCTGAGGCCGATCTGAGGGATGAGATAAAAGCCGGCCAGGGCGCAGCCGAAGACCGCGCCCAGAGTGTTGGTTGCGTAGAGGTCGCCGACGCGCCGGCCGAGCTGGCTCACGCTGCGGACGAAAAACTGGCTCAGCACCGGCAAGGTCGCGCCCATCAGAAAGGTCGGGACCGCGAGCAGGATAAAGGAGAAAACGAAGAGCAAAAGATTGAAGGCGGCCGGCGATAGCTCGTAAAGCCAGAACAGCGGGCCGTAAACGCCGCGCGCCCCTTTGAAAAAAAACGGCGCGAGAAAACCGTAAACCCCGATGCCGGCCTCCAGAATGCCGTAGAGCAGCAGCAGGTTTCTCTTCGCGCTCGCCAAACGGCCGAAGACGTAGCTCCCGAGCGCGAGGCCGGCCATGAACGCGGCGAGCACCGTGGCGACGGCGTAGGCCGTGCTGCCGAAGATCTGCGTCAGCATGCGCATCCAGACGACTTCGTAAACCAACGCCGCCGCGCCCGAGAGAAAGAAGCAAACGAAAAGGATTGCGATCATTAAGTTACGCCGCCGTTGGTCAGCGCCGAAGCTGCGTCCCCATCCACACGGTAACGGCGGAAAGAGCCAACAGGAAAAGCGTCGAACGCGTGAGCCGCTTCGTCACCGATTGAAGCTCATCGGGCGCGATCGGCTCCCCGCCTTGCGAGCGCCGCACGAAGCGGAGCGCCACCGCCATGCTCTGATGCGTGCTGAGGAGGATCAGGACGAACGACAGGATGAGCTTCGAGCCGAGCATCGCGCCGAACTCCCTGGTAAAGAACTCGCGATACTCCGCCTTCAAATCGGTGATCTGGATCGCGCCGGTCAAGACCAACAAACCGAGCGCGCCGGATTGCATGGGATTGTAAAATTTGAGGCTCCGGGACAAGAGCTTGACGCGCGCCTCGTGCGTCTCGACCAGCGCGAGGCCGGGAAGAACGATCGCCAGTAATCCGGCGACGGCGCCCACGTACGCTGTGAGAGCCAACAGGTGAAACCAAGAGGTCAGCATCGAGGGCGGATCAGCCCCAGCCGAAGGCGCCGCCTTTTTTGGCCGGCCTTCCGGGCGCGTCGTAATTCTCGCTGATGCTGCGCAGCTCGGTTTCGATCTTCGCGAGCGCCTGCTGGTGACGCGCCTCGAAATTGCGCCGCTCTTTGGCGCGTTTTTCTCTGAACTCTCGCAGCTCTTGCTCTCTGCGGGCGAGAAACTCGGCGGCGTCTCTTTCCCAGTTCTCGTAAAATTCGTTGAGAAAAGTGCGGATGCGGTAGTTAAGGCTGTCCTTGACGACCATTGATTTGTGGCAGTGCGGACACCAGAGAACGTTGCCGATCATGAAGCGGCCGACCGGAGTCTTATAGGTCTGGTTGCACTTGAAGCAGCGGACCGGAATCTCCCAGGAGTCGATCGCGGGCAGCGGCGGGAGCGGCGCCTCGGATTCCCCGCCGTCGAGCGGCGCGGCGCTCTCGGTCGCTTCAGACGACGCGCTTGCCGCCGGCGCGGCGGCGGGACGTGGCGCGGCTGGTTTCGGCGCAGCGGCGGCCGCCGGCTTCTCGCCGCCTTTTCTAAAGCGCGACTCGAAAGAATCCGGGAAACTCACGTCCTGATGGATCGCGCGGGCGCGCGCGATCAGCGCGTCTTCGCTTTCCACGTTGTTCGGATCGGTGACGCAGCAGTCCACGGGACAAACCGCGGCGCACGCTTCGTAGTCGTGGAAGCCGACGCACTCGGTGCAGAGCAAGGGATCGATGACGTAGATTTCATCCGCTTGAGTGATGGCGTTGTTGGGGCACTCCGGCTCGCACGCGCCGCAGTTGATACACTCGCTCGTTATCATGGTCGCCATGTGGGTCGATTGCCTCCTGAGTTAAAAGGAATTTGATTGAATGGAAGCGCGTTTCATCCTAGAGGAAAACCGTGGTCGATGCAAATGAAGGATAAAGATGAAAACGGAAAGATGAAAGCTGAAATTTCCGTTTTCCGCTTTCATTTTTCATCTTTGGATTTCTGCTGTATCAATTCGATCTTGTACCCGTTCGGGTCCTCGATGAAGGCGATCACGGTTCCCCCGTGCTTCATCGGTCCGGGCTCGCGCGCGATCTTGGCGCCTTTGGCGCGGAGCGTGTCGCACGTCTGGTAGATGTCCTCCACGCCGACGGCGATGTGGCCGAAGGCGTTGCCGAGGTCGTATCGATGCGTGTCCCAGTTGTAAGTCAGCTCGACGACCGCGCCCTCGGACTCCGCGCCGTAGCCGACGAACGCCAGCGTGAAGCGGCCGGACGGGTACTCTTTTTTTCTTAAGAGCTGCATGCCCAGAACGTCGCAGTAAAAGCGGAGCGACTCGTCCAGGTCGTTCACCCGAATCATCGTGTGGAGAATTCTCATGTCGTCCCTCCAATCAGCGTTCACAAGGATGTTTAACACCCCAGAGGTCATGTGAAAAGAGGTTTGTCCTTGATGCGCCGGGAGCCACCGCTCGCTCTCCGAGCCCGCGCAATAGAGCGGTGGTGAATCCAACCATCAGTGTCGGATGCGCGGCCTCTTCGACCGAGCGCCGACTCCCGGCGAGGTCGAGGGGCGCGAGGAGAGGGCCGAGTCCTCGCTTTGCGAGGAATCTCAGATCTCAAATGACAGATCTCAGATTTTGAGATTTGAGATTTGCAATTTGAGATCCCGAAGGGCATGGCCGCGGCCCGAAACTCGCGCCCCGAGGACTCGCTTTCGGCGAGTGACATTCATGCTTTTCATTGACAATCGAATGACGAGAAGATAGAAGCCGGTTTCGACCATGAAAAAACCCAGCGCTCTTTTCGTCTTTCTGCTCAAGGCTATTGTCGGTCTCGGCCTGTTCGCGATCTTTTTTTTCCGACTCGATCTCGATCAATTCTTCCAGGCGTTTTCCTCGGCGCATATATCTTACGTGCTGCTGGCGCTCCTCGCGTACTCTGTCGGCAAGGTGGTTACCGCGGTCCGGTGGGCGCTGTTGGCGCGGCCGCTGGGTTTTTCCAATCCGCTCAAAGATTTCATCGCGTTTTACTACATCGGGATGTTTTTCAATCTGGTCGGTCCGAGCACGCTGGGCGGAGACGCGGGAAAAGTCTTCTACCTGTCGCGGGAAAAATCCACCGGTGAGGAGCGGAGCCGGGCGGAAGCCGCCGCCGCGGCCGTCGTCTCCATTCTCGCCGATCGTCTCGTAGGAATGGTTGGGTTGGTTTGGATCGCCGCTGTCGCGCTGCTCGCGTTTCCCGAGCACGGCGCGTCGCTCCCGGCCATTGTCCGCTACGCCGTTTACGCGATGGCGCTGGGACCGTTTATCGGCTGGCTCGCGTTTGGCTTCGGCAACCGGCTTTTGCAAAAGATCGCGCACCCTCTCGGCAAGAAGCTGTACGCTCTCGGCAGCGCGTATTGGAACCGCCCGGCCGTGTTGGGTCAGACCGCAGCTTTCTCGGTGGCGTTCCACCTGATTCAGGTGTGGTGTCAGATCCTCATCGGCCGGGCGCTAGGGTTCGACATTCCCTGGTCGTACGCGTGCGTGTTTTTTCCTCTGGTGGACATCATCACGATGCTGCCGGTCAGCATCAGCGGCATCGGATTTCGCGAGGGTGGGTTGCTGTTTTTTTTGAGCAGGCTCGGCGTCGGCCCGGAAAAGGCCGTCGCCAATGGAGTTCTATGGCTGGCGATCGTCGTCGCGACCGGTCTCGCCGGCGGGATCGCTTTCGTTCTGCGCCGCCGGAAGTAAATACGTTTGTAGGCATGATTTTAGTCAGCGTCTTCCTCTCGCGCCCGCTCTTTCTTCGGGCACGGCTTGCCGGACGGCGCGAGCACGATAGCCAGCGCGGCGTTGTTCTCTTCCGAAGCCGCGAGCAGCCGGGTCTCGACTTTGTCGAAATCCGTCGGCTTCAGTCGCGATAAAAAATATTCATTCGCTCCGGCGCAGGCGATCGCCTTGCGCTCGATCGTTCGGTCCAAGCGGTAAGCGATGATGAGGAGATCGGACTCCCGGAGCTGCTGGCCGGCGAAGAGCGGGGTGCTTTTTGGAACGATGGCGCCGATTTGATCCACGAAGGCGATCGTGTCTTGGTAAGAAGCCATGCGCTTCCAGATGACCGGATTCGGCAGGATGAGCGCGAGGTCCACGAGAACCATCGTCATCACCGCGCGCCGGGGCGTGCGCAAGGCGCTCTGAAGCCATCGGTAGATTCTTCCCATGGATTCCGGCCGGGAGACTTCTGCGTTCACCAGCGCGGCTGTGATCGCCCGCGCCGCCAGCAGGGCGACCGCGGGATAGGTGGGTAGAAGGTAAATCGAGCGCTTGATGTTGACCAGGAAAAAAAAGGCCGTGATCGCGGCCCACCAGACGACCATGAAGCGTTCGGCGGAGTCCGGACGCTCGCCGCGGCGCCGCCGGACGAGAATCCAGACGAGCGCGAGGTTCCATGGAAAGGTCCGCGTGGGAATCCAGACCAGCATGGAGAGCGTCGTCTTGTTGCTCTCGAAGCCGCGGGTGCCGAGAAGCTGATCGACGTTCTCGTGCATGATCTGCCACTCGACAAATTCGCTGCCGCCGATGCGATAGGCGAGCGCGTACCAGCCGAGATCGATCAAGAGCGCGAGCGCGATCAGCGGCCAGGAGATGAATTTCCAGAAAAGATGGACCCGCCGCTCCGCGGCGAGGAATCCCAGAATCACGACGCCGGGAAGCGCGGCGCCCACTGGGCCTTTGGCGAGCACGGCTGAGGCGGCGGCAAGATAAGAAGCGACCCGCGCGCCTTCGCGACCGTCGCGCTGCCAGAAAAAAAAGCCGGCGATGGAAGCCGTGACGCAGGCGGCGAAAACCATGTCCACCCGGGCCTCCGTCGCCGCGCCCCAGAATTGATACATCCCCAAGAGCGCGCCGACGGCGAGCCACGCCGTCTGTCGTCCGCCGATCGCCATGCCCAAAATAAAAGTGACGACCGCCATGAACTCGGCGCCGATTACCGACGCCAGCCGCAGGGTAAAATCCGAGAGGCCGAAGATGTGTCCCAGCCCCGCCGCGATCCAATGGAACAGCGGCGGCTTGGACGGTATCTCGCCGTTGCGGTAGGGCAATATCCACTGATGCTCCTCCACGATCGACCGCACCACCAGCCCCTCGCGCGCCTCGCCGTGATTCCAGATCGGCGGCAGCAGGTACGTCCACGCGGCGAAGAAGACCAGGATCAGCGCGAGAAATAATTTATCGCGGGACGCTATTCGACTCATGACATCCAATACTACACGGCTATCGGTTCGTGACCAACGCGATGTTGCCGACTTGCAAGAGCGGCTTGTGGCCGTCGAGCTCGCCGAGGCGTTTCTGCCTAACGAAGACCAAGAGCTTCCGGCGCGACCATTCTTCTTGAAACTCGGCGAAGGTGAAAACCACCTTGCCGTAGCCGGGCGCGGGCGCGAGTTTCGTTTGCGCGGCGTAAAAACTCCCCATCACGTCCTTCGTGTCTTCCGGCGTCACGATCCAGATCGGCTTGTCGGCGCGGAGGTAAAAGGGCACGCTCGCCAGATAGGTGTCGTAAATGACGAGCTGATCTTCGGGGCGAAGAAAAGCCGCCGATTTTAGCGCCAGCTCCTTGTAGGATCGGGCGCGAGAGATCGGCTCGACCAAGCTATGCGCGAAGAAATAGAAAAGAAAAAATACCAGACACGCCGGCAGAAACAGTTGCTCGCGGTTTTTTCTCTGCGTCGTCCACGCGGCCCACGGCAAGGCGACCAGAGCGAGCAGCGCGACCGCCGCGTTCGTCGTGGCCGGAAGCTCGCCGACGATTTCATGGATCTCGTCGGGCAGGATCTGCGGCCAGGCCAGACTCAGGAGAAGGTAAAGAAATGTCAGCTCCAGAACCAGCCAGGTCAGCGACAGCATCCACAGCTCCCATTTTTTAAGCGCGTCCACCATAGTCTTCGCGGCCAGGATCGCCAGCGCGGGATAGATCGGCAGCAGATACTCGGCCATCTTCGAGCGCGAGAAGCTGAAGAAGATAAAAGGCACGAGCGCCCACAGGAGCAGGTAAAAAGAAAGGTCGTCGAGAGGCTTTTTCCCCAGCCGCCGGGCCATGCTGGGGAGAACAAACGTCCAGGGAAAAAATCCTCCGGCCAGGACGGCGAAGAGAAAATACCACGGCTTGGTGCGCTGAAAGTACGGCGTGAGATAGCGGCCGAAGTGCTCCTGGCCGACGAAGTAACCAAGGTAGCCGGGATTTCTGATCTCCACCGCCGCGTACCACGGCGCGACGATCAAGAAGAAGATGGCGATGCCCCAGCCCAGCTCCATTTCCGCCAGCGCGGACCACTTCCTTCGAACGACCAGATAGGCGGCGACAATCATTCCCGGAAACACGACTCCAACCGGGCCTTTGACTAGCGCCGCCGAGCCGAGCGCGGCGTACATGAGAAAATAGTAGTGCCGCTTTGCGCCGCCATCGGCCGCCTGCGCCAGATAAAATGAAAACACCGCAAGCGTGATGAAAAACGCGAGCGCCATGTCCAGGATCACGATGCGCGAGAAGGCGTAGAACTCGACGGACGTCAGCAAGACGAGGCCGCTCCAAAGCGCCGCCCACTTGCCCAGGAAGCGCCGGGCGAAAAAATAGGTCGCGAGAAGAACGGCGAACGCGAACGCGGCCGAGGAAAGACGCGCCGCCGCTTCCGATATGCCGAAGAGCGTGTAAGAGAGCGCCGTTACGGCATAGAAAAAAATCGGCTTCTCCAGGCGCGGGATGAAGTCGTAGTAGGGCGTGACCCAGTCGCTTGTCACCAGGATCTCGCGTGCGATCTCGGCGTTTCTGCCTTCGTCGGGATCGAACAGGGCCGCTCCGCCGAGATGGCGAAACAAGATGAACAAGGCAAGCAGCCAGAAAAGCGGCGCGGCGAAACGGGGCTGGGTGAAGAGGGTCCGGCCGGCGGCTTCCGTCATTCGTCCGCCCCTTCATCCCGCGGCTCGACGGGCTCGGGCAGTTGGATCTTGGCCGCTTCGGTAACTTTCACCAGGTAAAGCCGCTGGCGTCCGTCGATTCCGATCGCCTCGCTCACGTCCAGCTCGGCCAAACCTTCTTTGCCTCGCATCGCCTTCCAGTGCTTCTCCGCGATCAACATATAAAAGGGCGGCTTTATTCCCGCCGTTTTTTGCCGGAAGCTCGGCGCATACAGACGAGCGTAGAACGCGGGCGCCTTGTTGGCGCCGCCGTAAAATACGAGCGGCGCGTCCGCCGGAACTTTTTCCCGCGCGCGCGCCATGAACGGCTTGAAATCGTACGCGGCGGCAAGCTCGGGATGGAATACGTTTTGCGCGAGCCAGAAGAAACCGACCATGACGGCGCCGAGGGCCGCGAGCGCCGGGGACCAAACATTTTTCCGCGCGGCGCGAACGAGCAAGACAGCCGCGGCGGCCGAGAGAGCCGAATAAAGAAAGATCGCCGCGCGGTGTTTGTCCATCGCGTTCGCCACCAACGCCAGCCCTTCGCGGTCCCTTGCGCGAAGAAAGGACTGGACGAAGCTCAGCGGATTCCAACCGAGAGCTTCCGCCAAGAGCGCCGCGGACACGAGCGCCAGGAGTGCTGCCGCGGCGAGCGCGGCGCCCTTCGCCCAGCCGGTGGATGAAAACTCGCCGGCGGATGATTTTTGCCACCAGGCGCCGAAGAGCAAAGCCGCCGCCGGATAAAGCGGCAAAATATAGACGGTACGCTTGCCGAGCGCGAGCGAAAGAACGACGAAGACCGCGGCGAACCAGGCGAGCGGGTAGAGCAGCTCGTCTTCGACGAGCCGCCGCCGTCGCTGGTAAAGAAAAATCGCCAGCGCCGGAAAGAACAGGCTCCACGGCGCCATGCCGAAGATCAGCGCGGGAATGTAGTAAAAAATATTATGATTGTGGCCGGCGCCGCCGAGCGGCGTGCCGACGATTTCGTGCACGATCTGGCGCAGAAAAAATCTCTCGCCGCCTTGCTGGAGCGCGAGCAGATACCAGGCGGTGGCGACGGCGATGCCGAACGGAATCGTGACGGGAAGAGAAAGCCGCTTGACGAACGCGAGGTCGCGCTTGCGCCACAGGAACGCGAGCGCCGTGAGTCCGGGAAGCGCGGCGCCGACCGGCCCTTTGGCGAGGGTGGCGAGACCGGCGAGCAACGCCAGCGGCAGCGTCCGCCCCAGGCCGCCGCCGGCTTGGTAGAGAAAACGAAAATAGAGAAAGGTGCACAGCATGAAAAACGTAAGCGTCATGTCGACGCGCGCGCCGGTCGCGGCGCGCCACCATTCGGGGCTGGTGGCGAGTACGACTGCGGCGGCGAGGCCCGAGCTCTGTCCCCAGAGGCGCGCGCCGGTGAGATATGTGAGCAGAACGCCGATCGTCGCGAGCAGCGCCGAGGGAAAGCGGATCGTGAACTCGTTGAACGAGCCGGCGGCATGCGCGGTCAGCGCGGCGAGCCAGTGGAACATCGGCGGCTTGGATGGAATATTGACGCCCTCGCGCAGAGGCAGGATCCAGGTGCCGTTTTGCCAGATCTCCCAGACGACCAGTCCTTCGCGCGGCTCGCCTTTGTCGTAAAACGGGACGCCCGCCAAGCCCCAGAAGTAAAGCACGAAGCAGAGGACGAGAACGAGGGCGGCGCCTGGTAAAAGAGAAAATGTTTGAGGGCGGGCTTCGGTCATAAATAACGTGATCGTGCTCGTGTCTCGTGATCGTGAGGAGAGAGGGAGTGAAATGAACACCAAAGATCAGAGGCCCGTTTCGTAACACGAACCATCGGAGGGCCGCTTCGAAATAGCACGAACACGCTCAGATCTCGATCGCCGTCTTCTTTCCCCCCGAGCGCAGCGACTGCTCGGCCGCGTCGAGCACGGCGAGGACCTTGAGCGAAAAGCCGCCGTCGGAGACCGGCGCTCGGCGCGCGCGGATGCTGTCCAAAAAATCACCGACCGCCGTCGTCAGCGGCTCCTCGGAGGCCACGCCTTCGAGCTTGTGCTCGGCGATGATCTTCGATGGAATCGTGTTGGCCAGCTCCGGACTCGCTCCGCCGCCCGCCACCTTCTCGCCCGTCGCGTACTCGTAGAGCGTCGCGTCGCGCTTGTCGAACTTGCCCTCGTACGTGAGCAGCTTCTTGCTGCCGATCACGGTCAGCTTCGCCGTATTCTCCGGAAAGAGCCAGTTATGGTAGATGAACGCCGACGCGCCGTCGGACATTTCGATCACGGCCATGTTGAGGTCTTCCACGTCGGACTGGAGATAGCGGTAGCCGTGAAGCGTCACGCTCACGGGACGTCCCCTCAAAAGATAGAGCAGGATCGAGACGTCGTGCGGCGCGGAGTTCCACCAGACGTTGGAATCGCGCTTGATGCGCCCGAGGTTCAACCGCTGCAAGAAGACGTGATGAACGTCGCCCAGCTCGCCGCCGCCGATCATGTCGTGCGCCATGCGGATGGCGCGGTCGTAGAGGAAGGTGTGATCGACGAAGAGGACGGTTTTATTTTTCTCCGCCAGCGCAACGAGCTGCTTGCCTTCGGCGAGTCGGAGCGCCAACGGCTTCTCAATCCAGATATGCTTGCCGGCTTCGAGCGCCTTTTTTCCCAAGGAAAAATGAGTGGCCGGCGGCGTGACGAGAAGGACGGCGTCGACGGCGGGATTTTTGAGCACGTCGTCGTACGAGGCGGTCGTCGGCGTGCCGGGAAACGCCTTTTCGATCTCGGCGCGGTAGCCGGCGTCGAGGTCGCAGACTGCGGCGACCGCGCAATCCGGCGCGGCGAAGAATTTCGGCAGTAGCTTTTTGCCCCAGTAACCGGCGCCCACCAATGCGACGGAGATTTTCATAATTCTCCCGAAAGCGAGTCCTCGCGGCGCAAGTCTTCAGGCGGCGGCCGATAGGGTAGTGCCATGAGTCGAACCACTCTAATCGGACGGCCGCGGCCCTCTTCCTTGCGCCCCTCGGACTCGCAAAGGACGCCGGCGCCCGTTCGAAGAGCCCGCGCATCCGACACTAGCGGTGGGATTAAGCACCGACCCATTGCGCGGGCTCGGAGAGCGGGTGGCGGCGTCATCTGCGAGAATTCTCCTAAAAAAAAATATGAGACTAGCGAAACTCTTTGATCCGAAACGGCGGCCGCATCTGCGCCTGGACGAAACGCTCCAGGCTCTGCGCGTTGGCGTAGGCGGCGATCGCGACGATCAACGCCGCGAGCGCCCAGACGCTCCAGCCGAGAAATAAAAAAAAAGCACCCGCGGTCGCGGCGATCCACTGGAGCTTGCGGAACTCGCCGAGCCATTTGGCCGGCCCGCGGACGGCGAACGGCAACACGAAGAGATCGCGCAACACCTCGAAGACGCGGCTGATGCCATAATGCGACGTCCCCGCCTTGCGCTCGCGGTCGAGAATCTCGACTTCGGAAAATTCTTCCGCCTTGACGCCGAACACGACCGGGGAGAACCGGTTCAAAAATCCTTTGGGGACGTACTTGCCTTCGATCACCTCCCGGCGGTAAGCCTTGAGACCGCAGCCGCAGTCGTGCACCGGGACGCCGCTGACGAGGCGGATGAGCGCGTTCGCCGCCAGCGAAGGGAGCCGCCGGTCCCAAAAGCTCCCGACCCGATTCTTCCGCCATCCCGACACGACGCGGTATCCCTGAGACAGTCGCTCCAGCAAGGCCGGAATGTAAGACGGGTCGTTCTGATAATCGCCGTCGATGGTCACGATCACTTCTCCCGACGCTCTGGAAATGCCGGCGAGGAGCGCCCAGTTCTCGCCGACATTCGCTTCCAGATCGGCAAAATGGAATTTTTCGTCGCGGCCGGCGATCTCTTTCATCACCGCCAGCGTGCCGTCGCTGCTGGTGTCGTTCACGAAGATGATTTCATAGGGCTCGCCGTGGCGCTCCAGGGTGTCGCGGATCGCCTCGTAGAGAACGCGCGCGTTGCCCTCTTCATTGTGCATCGGCGCGACGACGGAGAGCCTGACGGGCTGCACGGAGACTATCGGCCCCTCGCCAGGAAATATTCCCGCACCGCGGCGATGATAGTGTCCACTTCTTCATCGCTCAGCTCGGCGAATACCGGGAGCGCCAGGTTCTCTCTCGCGTACCTTTCCGCCTCCGGCAGCGAATACGCCGGCAGGCCCTGGGAGCGCCACGCTTCGTGATGGTGCAGGCAGAGCGGGTAGTAGATGCCGCTGCCGATTCCCTTGCCGTCGAGGAATTTTTTCAGCGCGCCGCGCTCCGGCGTCTCCACCGCGTATTGATGATAAACGCTCTCGCGGTCGGAAAACTCGGGCGGCGTCCTGAGCGGCAGGTCTTTGAACGCTTCGCTGTAGCGCGCCGCGATCGCGCGCCGCCGCGCGTTGTCGCGGTCGAGCGTCGGCAGCTTGACGCGGAGGAGCGCGGCCTGGATCTCGTCGAGCCGGCTGTTCCAGCCGTAGATCTTGTGGTTGTATTTTTCCGCCTGGCCGTGGACGCGCAGCAGGCGCACCGTCTCGGCGAGCGCGTCGTCGTTCGTGAGCGCCACGCCGCCGTCGCCGTAGCAGGCGAGATTTTTTACCGGTCCCAGGCTCATCGGCGTGATCGCGCCGAGGCCGGCGGCCCGCCTTCCTTTATATAGCGCGCCCTGGGCCTGGGACGCGTCTTCGACGACGGCGATGTTTCCGGCGATTTTTTGGATCGCGTCCATGTCGCAGGGGAGCCCGAGCATGTGGACCGGCATGATCGCCCGGGTTCGCGGCGTGATCGCCGCCCTGAGCGACTTCAAGTCCGGTCCGTAGTCGTCCCGGGCTTTTTCCACCAGCACGGGCAGGGCGCCGACGGAGAAAATCGGCTCGATGACCGGAGCCGGAACGTGCGCCGGGAGAATCACCTCGTCGCCGTTGGCAACTCCCAAGGCGCGGAGCGAGAGAAAGATCGCGTCGGTGCCGGACGCCACGCCGACGGCGTGCTTGACGCCGCAATAGCGCGCGAACTCGCGCTCGAACTCCGCGAGGTTCGCGCCGTTCAACAGCCTCATCGAGGACAGCGCCTCGGCCCACTTTGAGTTGAGCTCGCCTTCGATGGCGCGATATTTTCGTGTCAGGTCTAGAAGAGGGATTTTCATCGAATAGTTTCGCTGGTTGTCAAAGGAAATGCTGGGTGACCGCGACGGTGAAATTAATAGCCCAGTTAGTACCTGAATTTTTCACAAATAACAAATTCGGGTAGGCATGAGGCCCTTCGACTTTGCTCAGGACAGGCTCCCGGCGCGAGGCGGCAGGAAAGAGAAAGAGGCCGTTTGCACTCAAACAACAAAGCCACTACAAAAGGCGGGAGAGAAAATGGCTTCCACCGCAAGCGCTCCTAAGAACGAACGCACCGACTGGCTGCTTCTCATCAACGCCATGCTCGGCAATTTCGTCGCTGGGCTGTCCACGAGAATCTTCATGATCTCTCTGCCGACGCTGGCGGCGGGGTTGGGCGCGGATATTTTAGGAATCGCCTGGGCGCTGATCTCCTACCAGCTTGCGGGCGTGAGTCTTTCCATCGTCTTCGGCCGCCTCGGCGACATTTACGGCCGCCAGAAAATGTATGCCCTCGGTTTTGTGATCGTGACGGCGAGCTCGTTTCTTTGCGGCGTGTCACAGAACGTCCTGCAGCTCATCGTCTTTCGCTTTCTTCACGGCCTGGGAGCGGCCATGTCCCAGTCGGCCAGCAGGGCATTGGCGATGGATGCCGTTCCCGAAGGTCGCGTGGGCAAGGCCCAGGCCTACATGACGATGGCGTTTCACTCCGGCTTTTTTCTCGGGCCGCCGCTGGGCGGCCTGATCATCGACTATGTAGACTGGCGCGCGATTTTTTTCCTGATCGCTGGCTTCGGCGTCGTGGGCACGGCGCTCAGCATCGCCCAGCTGAAAAAAAAGTCGGCGCCGGCGGCTCCGCCGCACCGGGCCACGGTCGATTACGGGGGCGCGACGCTCCTGATCGCGTTGACGCTCGTGCTCACGCTGCTGTTGGACAAAAAGGCCGCCGATCTGATCGGCATCGCGCGCAAGGACGTTTTGCTGCTGGCGTTCGGCGCTGCGCTCTGGGGATTTTTGGCCCACGAGGGCAAATCGCCGAGCCCGATCATGCAGCTCGCGCTTTTCAAAATAAGAATGTTCGCGTGCAGCGTCGCGAGCCTGCTGACCCTGTCGATCACGCGCGGGCTCGTCAGCTTTTTGCTGCCGTTCTATCTCCAGGGGGTGCTGCACCTCTCGCCGTCGTTCATGGGCTTGATCTTTTTGGCCCCGCCGATTTTCACCGTCAGCCTGTCGGCGGTCGGCGGCCACATGGCCGACAAGATCGGCCCGCGGGCGCCGGCGACGATCGGCGTGCTGGCGTCGCTCGCCGCGGTGTTGATCGGCGCCGCGCTGCGGGTGGATTCTCACTGGCTGCTCCCCACGGCGATGCTCGCGCTTACCGGCCTCGGTACGGCTTTTTTTAACTCGGCGAACCAGGCGGCGATCTTGGGCTCCGTGCCGAAGGCGCATCGCGGGCTCGCCAACGGCATGGTGCACACCGCGTTCGAGCTCGGGCACATGCTCGGCGTCTCGCTTGGCGGATTGTTGCTGGCGCTTGCCTTCGAGTATTATTCCGGCACGCCGGGCGCGCCGCCGAGCGCCGGGAATGCGCCGGCCTTTGTCCGATCGATGAACACGAGCTACATGGCCGCGGTGGTGATCACGCTGGTCGCGCTGTCGACTTCGCTGATGCGCGGGAGCGGCAAGATTCAAGGGGCGGGAAGAGGATAATGCTCGGGATCGAGCCTTTCCGACCAAGGACAATAGGGCGAAAGGGAGATAATGCTCGGGATCGAGCCTCTCCAACCCAGGACAATAGGGCGGTGGTTGACCCAGCGATGAGCGGCAGAGGTGACGACAGTTTCTGCGGCGTTGTTCGAGACGAGCTACTTGGGGCGGCCGCGCCGTTTTGGCTGCACGTTCGGTGTCCTGGGTTTCCGAGGCTCAAACCCTCGCATCATCGGAGGAGAATATATAAAAGCCTAAGCGGCATGGGGACTCGAAGTCGTAAATCGTGGGTCAATAATTTAAGAGCAAGGAGTTTTTATGAAACTGGAAAGTAAAGTGGCGATCGTCACCGGCGCGGGGAGAAATATCGGCGAGGAGATCGCCAAGAGATTCGCCGCGGAAGGCGCGCGCGTGGCGGTCGTCGATCTCGACAAGGGGAGGGGAGAAAAGGTGGCGGCGGAGATCAACGCGGCGCACAAAGACCGGGCGCTCGCGGTCGTGTGCGACGTGTCGTCGGCCGCGGACGTGGAAAAAATGGTCCGGACCGTCGATGAGAAATGGCGCTGCGGCATCGATATTTTGGTCAACAACGCCGCCTGGACCGACCGAAAGAACATTTTCGACCTCACCGAGGAGGAATGGGACAAGGTGATGGGCGTGACGCTGAAGAGCGTGTTTCTCTGCGTCAAGTCCGTCGCGCGCGTGATGGTGGATCACAAACGCAAGGGGTGCATCGTCAACATCGCCTCGACTTCGGGCTACGTCGGCCGCCCCGACGCCACCGCCTACACGGCGGCCAAAGGCGGGGTGCTGAACCTCACGCGCTCGCTCGCCGTGCAGCTCGCCCCGCACGGCATCCGCGTCAATTCGGTCACGCCGAACCGCATCGGCTCGCCGGTAGGCGAGGACGCCGTGCCCGAGAACCGCTACGTCAAGAATCTCGTCGGGCGCAAGGGAGTGCCCGCCGATGTCGCGGCGGCCGTGCTGTTTTTCTGCCTGGAGGAATCGGACTTCATCACCGCCGCCGATCTCCTGGTGGACGGCGGCGCGCTGGCGGTTATGAGCTAGCCGGATGAAGACGTGAACGTGTCCAGAAAAAAGCCGTGCTCGTGTTCGTGGGGGAGGGAACTCACACCAAGGCTCAGAGGACCGCTTCGAAGTGACACGAGCACGATCACGGTTATTGTCCTTTGAACATTTCGCCGAACTTCTTTTTCCAGGTTTCCTTTTCCGCTGCCGTCAGCGGTCTCATGGCCACGATCTGGTCGTCGGTCACGTCGTTTCTGAAACGCCCTTCGACGTCGGGATGCAGGACGTACTCGCCCAGCTTGGCGAATATCTCCTGGGGCTCCGGCTTGACAAAAAAGTCGGCGAACAGGCGCGCCGCGTTCGGGTGCGGCGCGCCGTGCGCGACGGCGACGAAGCTGAGGGAGGCCAGATACCGGTTCATTCTTACGTAATCGATCGGCGCGGCAAACTGGAATTTGTCTTTGATGGTGCCGATGCCGAGCGGCGCCTGGCCCGAAGTGAGGAGCGGAATCTCTTCCGGAAAGCCGCCGGTCAACTGCGGCTTTTGCCGCGCCCACCCCTCCACGACGGCGAGCCATTTGGGTCCCAGAAGTTTTTCCAGGTTGAGAAGGAACTGCAGCATGGTCGCGTGCTGCCCGGGATGGGGCATGGCGAATTTTTTCTTCCACTTAGGATCGTGCAGATCCTCCCACGACTTGGGTGCTTGCTTCGGCGTGAGCCGATCGGTGTTGAAGTTAATGCCGATGGGCAGTGCCGCCCAGGGCGTTATCTTGTGCTCGGGGTGAAGGAAATGCTTGGCGAAGCGCTGGGCGGCCGGGAGCTCGAACGGCTCAAGGCGCCCCTTTCGCTCGAGCGTCGCCATCACCGCCTCGTGGCCCAAAACCACGTCGAAGAGAATTTTGCCGTTCTTGGCCTGCGATTCGACGCGAGCGACGATCTCTTCGGCGTCGCCGCGCCAATTATTGACCTTGATGCCGTAGTTTTTTTCGAACTGGCGCATGATGGGCCGCATGGCCCGTGTCGGGGTGGCGCCGTAGACGACGACCTCGCGCTCCTTCTTTGCGCCTTCCGCGATCGCGGCCGGGAGATCGGCGCCGACAGCCGCGGAAAGCGCCGTGAGGTCCAAAAACGACGGTAGAGGAACAATAAACGTGGAAAGGACAAGCAGGAACCTGACACTATCGAGCCGGCGCATACGTGCCTCTATTTAATTTGTACCGTCTGGATGCCGGGAGTGCAAGGCAATGGAAGAAAACGCCGTGTTCGTGACTCGTGATCGTGGAGGAGGAGACGAACACGAAGGTCCAGAGGACCGCTTCAAAGTGACAGGAGCACGATCACGGTTTTTGTGCCTGTTGACTTCGCGCGCCGCCGGCTTATATGTTCGGACTCGAAAACGCGAAATGTTTTATCGAGAAGGGAGAAAGCGATGGCCAAGGTGTTCGTTTTCGCGCCTGCGGATCCGACCGGAGAGAGCGACAACATTCTCAGGGACAACGGCTGCGACCTCGTGAAGGGCGCGGCCAACTGGGACACGCCCCAGGGAGACAGCGAGCTGGAGATGGCGAAGCTCGCCGAAGGGGCCGACGCCCTGGTGGGAACGTCGATCCGCAGCACGCCGATCACGCAGAAGATCATGCAGGCCGCGAAGAATCTCCGCATCGTCGCCAAGTACACGATCGGCGTGGACGACGTGGACGTGGATGCGGCGACCGAGCTGGGCATTCTCGTCGCGCACTCGCCGACCGAATCGAACTGGGGAGGGGTCGCCGAGGGCGCGATCACGAACATGCTGGCGCTGATGAAGAAAGTCCGCGAGAGGGACCGCTATTTAAAGGAAAATCCGCAGGCGTGGCGGAACCTCGACTACCAGGGAACCTACTTCGGCTCGCGCGCGAGCGACGGCTACCCGGGCATCACGCTCGGCATTATCGGTCTCGGGAGGATCGGCGGCCGGATCGCCAAGCTGATGCGCCCGTGGGAAATGAGGATCATCGGCTACGATCCCTACGTTCCCGACTCTAAGTTCGCCGAGCTCGGCGTGAAGCGAGTGGACCTCCCGACGCTTCTCAAGACTTCAGATGTGGTCACCTTGCACGTCGTCTTGACCAAAGAGACGCGCCATATGATCGGCGCGGCCGAGCTCGCGCTGATGAAGCCGGCGGCGATTTTGGTCAACACGTCGCGCGGCTTTTGCGTGGATGAGAAGGCGTTGATCGAAGCGCTCGAAAAAAACAAGATCGCGGGCGCCGCGCTCGACGTCTTCGAGAACGAGCCGCTGGCCGCGGAAAGCTCGCTCAGAAAAATGGGCGACAAGGTCTTGATCTCGCCGCATATGATCTCCTCCAACGTCGGCAGCGGCCTCAAGCCCGGCGTCGCCTGGGCGACTCGGTCGGTTCTCGCCGCGCTCCGCGGCGAAGTGCCGGACAACGTCTATAATAAGGAAGTCATCGCGCAGTGGCAGAGCCGGTTCGGAGGGAAGAGGATCATTTGAAAAGATGAAAGCTGAAAGATGATACGGTGAAATAAGAGAAGAAAACCGATTCCCTCTTACGGCACTTTGCCGCTTTCCGTCTATGTAATTGCGCTTTTCACCCGAGCTTTTTCGCCATACTCCTTCTCACGGAAGGAGTCCTACCGTGCGGTTGCCGTTTTCGACGTTACGGCTTTCATCTTTGTTCCTTCGCGCTCCATTTTGCTCCCTCCCGTTTTTCTTTGTCTCTGTATCGTTTCTGAGTTCGTTTTGGCCTCTCCTGGCATCCCTATTGCGTTGGAACGATGCCGGTGAAAATTCTCAACGCTATCGGTTTGTTTACGCCGGTGTTGGCAGTTTCTCTCGACCAAGCCAAGGCTTTCCGGCAGCGCTGGTTTCCGCCGCGGGGAAAAGATTCGGCCGTCGCGGAAGCGCTGGCGCGACTGGGGGACGACTACATCTTGGTTGAGGATGTCCCGCTGCCGCGGGGCAAGGGCAACCTCGACTATTTCGTGATCGGGCCGAAGGCTCTGTTCGCTATCGAGGCCAACGATGACGCCGGAGAAGTAAAATGCGAGGGGTACGAGTGTTACGTCAACCGGCGGAGAATTCCGAGTCTCTGCCGCCACGCCAAAAACAAGGCCGTCGCCGCGCGCAATAGTCTCGCAGGGCTATCGGCAAGGAAGGAAGAGGTTCCCGCGGTGCACGCCCTCGTGGTTCTTACGAATCCGGGCGCGACGGCCAAGCTCCATCAACCGGCGGTGCCCGTTTTGAGAGTGGAGCAGTTGGTGGAATATATACAAGACTACAAGCCCGCCAGTGCCCGCGCTCCACGAGACATCGAGGAAATGCGCGCCATCGTCCGCCATCTCCGCTCTCTCGGTCCCAAACCCGCCGCTTCGCGCTTTCTCAATTTTCTTCGACTGGCGTAAAGACCGCCATCGCCGCGCTCACGCCCTGTTTAATCGGTCAGATCTCTCTGCCCTGACTGCGATTGCGATTGTCGATCGCTTTTCTTTTTTCTCTCGCCTCGCCCCTTTCACCTCTCGCCGTATTTTGCTCGACGCTCCTGTCCTCGCGGAGCGTTCCGCGCGGCGCCCGGCCGATGTCGCGGGCGTCCTTCGACGATCCTTGCGACGATCCTTGCGGCGCCGGCCGCGCGACCTCGGGAGCCGGATTTTGTTGCCGCGGCGGCCGGGCAATCGCCGGAGGCTGTCTGTTCTCGCGCGTCTGCTGGCCTCGATCGACACGGGGCAGGGGCGTTATCTCCCGTCCTCGAAACGATCGATTAGCCGGGTTATCTTGGGGCGGTCTTTCGTCGCGAAATCGCTGCCGGGTTTGCGGCGCTTCGGCCTGCGGCGCAGGCTCCCGCCCGCGGAGGCTCCGGTTATCCGTCGGGTTTTCCTGGCGCGCTCCCCGCTCGCGTTGCTCCCGCGACTGACGCAGCCGCTCGCGCGCCTCGGCCCGGTTTTGATCCGCCGTCTCGCGGCCGCGTTGCGACCGGTCTATTCTGCCGTCGGGCGACTGCTCATCCCGCGGCGTCCGGAGCGAGCGGTTGTCCGGCGTCTGTTGCGCGGGACTTCCCTGACGTCCTCCCCGCTCGCGTTGCTCCCGCGCCTCGGCCCGGTTTTCTTCCCGCGACTCGCGCGCTTGTTGCCCGCGGTCGAGCGGTTGGCTCGATCGATTTTCCTGGCCTCGATCGCGGTCCTCCCGCCCGGTACGCGGCGCGACGCCGGGTCGGCCGCGCAAATTATCGTTTCGCGGATTGTCCGCGTCGCGCCGGCCGGCCCTGAAGTTGCCGGGATCGCCGTCGCGGCCGCGGGCGCGGTTGCGCCGCTCGACGTTATCGAACCTGACGTCGCGGTTGACGCTGTTGAAGCGGCTCAAGTTCGTGACGTTCACGTTGCGCCGGACGACGTCGCGATTGACGCGGATAGTGTTGAAATTATTGTTGACGTAGACGTTGTTGATCCTGACGCGCGGGCGGCTGCGGTCGATCCAGGTATGTCCGCCGCCGCGCCAGCCGTGGTAGAAAACGCGGTGCCTGTGCCAGTCGCAGTCGCGGTTCAGCCAAACCCCGATGGGGAATCCCACGCCGAAGGTGATGAAGGCCGCCGGCTGGAAGAAAATAATAGCCGGCTCGTACACGGGCACGAAGATGACCTCGGGCTGGACAGGGACGATCTCGACATATTCCCGCTCGACGATCACTTCGTGGTACGGGTTCGATACCAGGTTGCCGGCGCGATGCGCCCTCCATCTCAGGAACTGCACCGAGGCCATCACGTCCTCGGGCTGCTCGACGTAGGCCTGGCCCAGCGTGATCGTCCAGTCGATCCGGTCGGCCATCATGTGAATCACGGACGGATAGTGGGCGACGGCCTTGACGCTCACGTCCCAGGGCTGATCGTCGATCGCGCGGGGATCGCGATAGCTGCGCACAAACCGCGACGCGTCCTCGATGTCATCGACAAAGGTCGCGGCGACCAGGATCTGCGCCAGCAGAGGGTCGGGATAGAGCGCCACCGGCGCCACGAGGTTCTCCAACTGCTGGCGCGAGAAGCGCTCATCGTTATCACGATCATAACGTTCCTGCGGTTGACCATATCCCTGCGCCTCCGCGGGCTGAGCGGCGAACGGGCTTACGCCCGCCGCCGGCGCCGAAAGAAAACTCACCGCGAGCAAAACGGCCAAAGGTTTTTTCATGATTTTTTTGTCCTTCTTCATAATAATTTCGTCCTCTCCGTGATCATCCTCAGGTGTTTACCTGACACTCCACCCGTACGCTTAATTAGACGCGCGGCGCCGGGAAAGGGTTTAGTTGAAAAAGCGGCGAGAGATGAGAACTGAAAGATAAATGAAAATTCGGTCAGGACAGAGTCTTGGAGGCGTGAAGAAGAGGGGGAAAGATGTGTGAAAGATGTGTGGAGGAAAACTCAGCGCGGCGCCGCCCGCGAACGCGAGCGGCGCCATCGTGAAGATTAGCTCGTCAATTGTCCGGCCCCTGATGCTTTTTTTCTTCGCCTTTTTTCTGCTTGCCCTGAGGCTGCTTCGCCCGCCCCTGCTCCCGCGCTCCCTGCGCGCCCTTGTCATTGGGCTGGCCCGGACCTTCCTGACCCTGGCGCAGTCGTCGCGGGGCGTCCTCAGCGCCGCGCCCTTGTTTTGCCCGGTCAAAGCTTCCCTCGGGCGCTTTACCGCCCGGCGTCGGGATCGACCGCTTGCCCGGCGCGCCCGGCGATGGCTCTTTTTGTTTCACGTCGGTACTGTCCTCGCGCTTGGTCCGCGGGGCAATGTTGGCGCCGCCGCGATCGCGATCTTTTTGCAGCCCTTTCTCCGCCCCTTCGCGGCGGCTCGCCCTGACGTCGCCGGCGCTGCCGCGCTCGCGGTTGCGCCGCTCGACGTTGTCGAATTTAACTTCGCGGTTGACGGTATTGAAGCGGCTTAAGTTGGTGACGTTCACGTTCCGCCTGACGACGTTCCGATTGATGGTTACGTTGGTGTATCTGTTGTTCACGTAGACGTTGGTGATCCTGACGTGCGGGCGGCTGCGGACGATCCAAACCCGGTCGCCGCGCCAGCCGTGGTAGTAAACGCGGTGCGCGTGCCAGTCGAAGTCGTGGATCAACCAAACGCCGATCGGAAACGCCACGCCGAAGGTGATGACCGCCGCCGGACGGAAGAAGATAATTTCCGGCTCATACACGGGTATATAGATGAGGTTCGGCCGATAGGGAACGATCTCGATGTACTCTCGCTCCACGATGACCTGGTGGTACTCGGTCGTAACCAGGTTGCCGGCGCGATGCGCCTGCCTTCTGAGGAACTGGACGGCGTCCATCACGTCCTGGGGCTGCTCGACGTAGGCCTGGCCCAGCGCGACCGTCCAGTCGATCTTGTCGGCCATCATATGGATGACGGACGGATAGTGGGCGACAGCCTTGACGCTCACGTCCCACGGCTGATCATCGACTGCGTTGGGGTCTCGATAACGACGCACAAACCGCGACGCCTCCTCGATATCTTCGTCGAAGGTTGCGGCGACTAGAACCTGTGCCAGCAGCGGGTCGGGATAGAGCGCCACGGGCGCCAGCAGGTTTTCGAGCTGTTGGCGGGAATAACGGTCCTGCGGTTGACCATATCCCTGCGCCGCCGCGGGCGCAGCGGCGAACGGGCTTACGCCCGCCGCCGGCGCCGAGAGAAGACTCAACGCGAGCAAAACGGCCAATGGTTTTTTAATAGTATCCTTATTCATTTTTGTCCTCCTCCGATTACCCTCGGGTGTTTACCCTGTATACATCAACTGGACACGAATAGTTAGACGTGCGAATTGGGTTAAAAGGGTACAGATAGCCATCTAGTTGAAAATGCAGAAGTTTGCTCTGATTCTTACTTCCCCGGCATCAAAATCTCTTTGAGCTTCGACACCTCCTTCGGCTGCAGCTTGAAGAAGCTCTGCGCGATCTTTTCCACTTCCGCGCCGGATAGGGGATTGATCGAGAGCGTGGCTTTGTTCATCTCGGCGACGAATTCCGGATCTTTCATGGTCGCGAGGAAGGCCGCGCGCAAAAGCTCCACTCGATCCTTCGGAGTCGCCGGCGGCAGGGCGTAGACTCTGAGAATGGCCGACGCATTCAGAACCCCCGCCCGGATGATCTCGCGGCCCTCTTCGGTCTTGGCGTGTTCCAGGGCGTTGGGTACGTTGGGCAAGTCCGGCAGCCTTTGCGGGTTCACCTGTATCACCACGTTGACGTTTCCCGACTCCAGCCCCTGGCGCCACGTGGTCTTGATCGACTCCCACGTCCAGCAGCCGCCGGCAATCTCTCCCGCGTCGGCGGCCAGCCGGATCTGCGAGGTTCCCTTGTAACCTTCGACCAGCTGGATCGGCAGCCCGAGGGCCGCTTTCAAGATCCGCGGCACGTCGGAATCGTTCGCGCCCGGCGCCTCGCCGCCGAGCTTGACCGGCTCTTTGGCGGCGAGCCATCTTTCCAGGCTGGTGATCCCGCTCGCCTTGGTCAGCGCGCAGGCGGTCGAATCCTGCACCGGCACTCCGAGCCATTCGAATTTCCGCGCGTCGAACTCCACCCCCTTGGTCTCGAAGAGCTGCTGCTGCACGAGCGAGCCGATGAAGTTTCCGATCGTGAGGCCGTCGGGCTTGGCGCGGTTGTAGAGATCGTTGGCCGCGAGCAGGCTGCCGGCGCCGCCCATGTTTTCCACGATGATGGCGGGGTTGCCGGGGATGTGCTTCCCCAGATGCCGGCCGATGGCTCGCGCATACGTGTCGAAGCCGCCGCCGGCGGCGAAGCCGACGACGATCCGGACGGTTTTGCCTTTGAAAAACTGCTGCGCGTCGGCCGCATTCGTATCGGGCGCGCAGGCGAAGATTGCGAGAAGGGCGGCCGCGAAGAGAAGTCGTCTGCTCATGGAAGCCTCCTACTTACGGTCGGTTCGAAAAACAACGTAGTCGAAAAGGCGGGCGGCGGTCAATATTAAAAAAGGATGAAAATCGAAAGCCTATTGACTGTGTCGGGTGTTTTGCCGTACACCACGGCGCAAAGGAGGCAGCGATGAACGACGTGAAACATCGATACAGCGCGGAGATCCAGCGGACCAAGGGACTGCTGGAGCTGGCCGCCGGCCTCTACGACACTTCGCTCTCGTTCAAGACGCCGCGCGCCGCCGAGCGGGCGATTCAGACCGAATCGCGGGTCGGGTATTCGCTCGCGCTCGCGCTGACGGCGACGCGCGAGAAGGGCATGTCGTTGTCCTTTGCGGCCGATGGATTCCGCGAGCTGCTGAACGTGAGCCGGGGCAAGCTTTCGCTCGGCTGGATCAATCCTTCGGTGGCCGCGACCATGGCCTACAGGGGCAAGGGTTTGTTTTCCAAGCGGCAGCCGATCCGGACCGTCGCGGTGTTTCCTTCGTACGACGTCATGGCCTTCGCCGTGCACGAATCCACCGGCATCACCTCGCTCGAACAGATTCGCAAGGAGCGCGTCCCGCTCCGGCTCTCGACCGGAAGCGTCGACAAGGCGTGGCTCAAGTACAGCCCGACGATGTTCACGGTCGCCGCAGTTATGAAAGCCGCGGGATTTAGCTTCGCGAACTTGAAGCAGTGGGGCGGGAAGATCCAGTCGGTCTCGCGGCCGAGCCACCCGGACCGCCGCGCGGCGCTGGAGAACGGGACGATCAACGCTGTGTT
Source organism: Candidatus Binatia bacterium (assembly GCA_036504975.1). Taxonomy (NCBI): domain Bacteria; phylum Candidatus Binatota; class Binatia (SeqCode); species Binatia bacterium. The sequence continues at coordinate 37,766 of DASXUF010000050.1, forward strand.
CGACGAGGGAATCAAGAGCTGGGGGCAGACGGCGATCGACGCCGGGTTCCGCTACCTGCCCATCGAGGGCGCCATTCTCAAAAAACTGACGGCGATCGGCTATCGCCCGTCGGTTTTGCCCAAGTCGCGGTTTCCCGCGCTCGCCGCCGACGTGCCGACGGTCGATTTCAGCGGCTGGCCCATGGTGGTGCACAAAGATATGGAGGATGAAGTCGCCTATGCGATTTGCGAGGCGATCGAGGGGCGCAAGGCGCTGATGCCGACGGACAACTTCAAGCCGCTCGACATGGCGCAGCTTTGCGCCAACGACGCCGAGGCGCCGTACGACGTGCCGCTGCATCCGGGAGCTCAGCGATTTTACTTAGAACGCGGGTATTTGAAAGATGAAAGATGAAAACGGAAAGAGGCTTATTTCATTTCTTTCATCTTTCCGCTTTCAGCTTTTTTTAGTTGTCTTTGCCGCCTTTTTTGTCGTCTCGATCGACGCCTTTTTTCTGCTTGCCTTCCTGCGCTTGGGGCTGCTTGGCGCGCGGCGCTTCGCGGCCGCCCTGCTGTCCCTGGACGTTCGGCTGTCCCGGGACATCCTTACCCTGAGCCTGGCGCTCGCGTCGCGAGTCTCGGTCTACCTTTCCGGCAGGCGCGCCGCTATCCGGCTTCTGCGGCTGTGCGCCCTTGACGCTCGTCTTTCCCGGGCTGTCCTGGCCCTGGCGCGACACTCGCGGCGGCTGGTCCTGCGCGTCGCGCCCTTGTTTTTGCCGGTCCGCGTTGGCGTCTGGCGTCTTTTCGACCGAGGCCTTGAGCCGTTTGGCCGGCTCGCGCGGCGAAGAGTCTTTTTGCTTCACGTCGCTACGGTCCTCGCCCTTAGTCCGCGGGGCAACGGTGGCGCTGCCGCGGTCGCGATCTTTTTGCTGCCCTTTCTCCGCTCCCTCGCGCCGGCTCGCTCCCCGGACGTCGCCGGCGGCGCCCCGGGCCTGGTTCCGGCGCTCGACGTTGGTGAAATTGACTTCGCGGTTGACGGTGTTGAAGCGGTTCAGGTTGGTCACGTTCACGTTCCGCCGCACCACGTTGCGGTTGATGCGAACGGTATTGAAATTATTGTTGACGTAGATGTTGGTGATCCTGATGTTCGGGCGGCTGCGGACGATCCAATCACGGCCGCCGCGCCAGCCGTGGTAGTACACGCGGTGCGTGCGCCAGTCGAAGTCGTGGATCAGCCACACGCCGATCGGAAACGCCACGCCGAAGGTGATGACCGCCGCCGGCCGGAAGAAGACGATCTCGGGCTCGTAGACGGGCACGAAGATGACGTCGGGACGATACGGCACGATCTCGACGTATTCTCTCTCGACGACCACGCGATGGTAGTCGTTCGAGGCCAGGTTGCCGGCCTTCTGCGCCTGCCTCCTGAGGAACTGGACGGCGTCCATCACGTCCTCGGGCTGCTCGACGTAGGCCTGGCCCAGCGCGATCGTCCAGTCGATCTTGTCGGCCATCATATGGATGACGGACGGATAGTGGGCGACGGCCTTGACGCTCACGTCCCACGCCTGATTATCGACTGCGTTGGGGTCGCGATAACGGCGCACAAACCGCGACGCCTCCTCGATATCTTCGTCGAAGGTTGCGGCGACCAGGACCTGCGCCAGCAGCGGGTCGGGATAGAGCGCCACCGGCGCCAGCAGGTTTTCGAGCTGTTGGCGGGAATAACGGTCCTGCGCTTGACCATATTCCTGCGCCTCTGCGAGTAGAGTTGCGAACGGGTTGATGCCCGCCGCCGGGGCCGAGAGCATCGCGGTTGCGAGCAAAACGGCCAACGGTTTTTTCATCGCGTCTCGGCTTATCATCTATGTTCCTCCTGATCGCCCTTAAGTGCTTGCCTGGTTACCCCTTCTCACGCCTTCTTGCGTAATCCTATTGCCCAGCAGGGCGGTTAGCTGTAATTGCAACAGGGTTTAAGCATGGTCTGTATCCATGCTCGAATACTACTCCCATTGAGACGGAATACTGTTCAAAAAGAGACCGTCAGGAATAAATAGCCTGAAAGAATTTTGGTTTTACTCGCGCCTCTTCGTCTTGCTTCCACTACCGGCGCCATCTAGAATTGCGGGTGCAAGCCCGAGAGCATTGGAGCAAGATTCATGAAACGAAATCGTGCTAACATTAAACCCTCGCGTCTGACAAAATCCGTCGGACGCGCATTGCGCCGCGCGGCGAAAGTCGCCCGTAAAACCGCGCGTGCGCACGGAACTCCCATCTACATCTGGAAGAACAGGAAAGTCGTCGCGCAAAAGCCTTGAGTATGGTGCGTCACAATCTTTGTCCGGAGCAGCGGCGCGCCCGCCACAAGACTGCGTCGGTTTCATCCCGGAGACTTGAAAGTCTCTCGCATACCAGTTTCCGACGGCCGAGTCCTTTGAGGCGATCTTGAGGGAGTATGAAGGCAGGGCAGGAACTTGACCTCTCTGTTTTTGTGCTTATCCTAACCGGTACCGGATCCTTTCACGCTTTCGGCATCGCGAAAGGAGAAATACCATGAAGAATTGGCGCGGAAAGCTTAAGCTCGACAAAGAGATGTTAACCCGGACGCCTACCTACTATATCTACCGAAGCGAGGAGCTGGCCGGGAAAAGACCGGCTCTCGATGGAATTTATATTCAACGAAGCACGCTCGGTCCTAACCCGCCGGATGAGATAAACGCCGTGTTCGAGTGGGAGACCGATCATCCGGCGCCTTAAATTCAACAATGGACGATCTCCCGCGCGCTCTTAGGAGGGAAAATGGCGATATTCGAATCGTTGGCAAATTCGTTGAAAGCCCTCATGGTCGGCGATCGGGTTAAAGTTACGCTGCGGCCGGAAACCGGCCGGTTCCTGCCGATGGAAGGGGAGATCGCCGAGAAAGACGACTCGGGAAACTTTTCGTTAAAGTCGGAACAAGGCGTCGTCCGGATCAGCGCCGCCGATATTCTCTCCATAACAAAGCAAAACTGAAAGTGGAAAGATGAAAGATGAAACGGCGAAAGGAGGCCGGCGATGAGCGGCAACGGTGAAAAAAAAGCCCGCGCGTTGGGGATCAACCACGTGGTCCTGGAGGTGGGCGACCTGGACGCGGCGCTGGAATTTTACGGCGCGATCTTCGACTTCACGCTGCGGGGCAAGAGCGAGCGCAACGCCTTCATCGATCTCGGCGACCAGTTCATCCAGTTGAGCCTCGGCAAGACCCAGGAGAGAGACGACAAGCGCCACTTCGGCCTGGTCGTCGACGACCGCGAGCCGGTCGGCCGGGCGCTCGAAAAACTCGGTGTCGAGCGGCTCGACCGGCGCCTCAATTTCCGCGACCCCTGGGGCAATCGGATCGAGGTCGTGCCCTACGACGACGTCCAATTCACCAAGGCCTCTCATGTGCTCAAAGGCATGGGGGTCGGCGCCCTCGCAAAAACTCCCAACGCTGTCGAAGAACTCAAGAAGAAAGGCATGGCGGAAGAGAAAAGCTGAAAGATGAAAGCTGAAATAGGATAAAAGGCAAAAGAGAAAGGATGAAAGCTGAAAGGGTCTTGCCTGCGACGACGCCCTGAGTTAGGAAGTGGACAACAGAACCGGAAAAGACGGTGGCAAGAAAATATCGCACCATCTCAGGCGACTCTCACCTGGAAATCGACTCGAAGCATTGGATAGGCCGGGTTCCCGCGAACTATCGCGACCAAGCGCCGCGTCTGGCGCGTCTGCCGGATGGGAGCGACGCATGGATGATCAATAACAAGGTGGCTCGACCCGCCGCGGCCGCGGACCTCTACGGCGGCAAGGGCCGGGACCAATACGTCCCCTTCGGCGCCAAGTATGAAGGAACGCCCGGGACGGGAGGTCCCGAGCAGCGGCTCCGGGAGCAAGATCAAGACGGTATCGACGCCGAAGTCCTGTTTCCGTCGCAGCAGGGAGGGCCCAAGCTCTGGCGCCGCATTGCGGAGGACGCCGGTTACAAGGCGGTCGTTCGGGCCTATAACAATTGGCTGTCGGAAGAGTACTGCTCGGTAAACCCGGACCGTTTGATCGGCGTGGGGATTTTGCCGCTGACGCCCGACGCTGCGGACACCGTCGAAGAGCTGGAACACTGCGCCAAATTGGGCCTCAAGACCGTGCTCCTCCAGGGATTTCCCAGCGGCAAAGCGTATCCTTCGGAAGAAGACGATCGATTCTGGTCCGCGGCGCTCGATTTGAATATGCCGGTAAGCGTTCACGTCGACCTCGATCGCTCGGGCGAACGCGCCGGTCCTCTTTTCAAGTTCCCGCTGGAGCCCGAAGGGATTATAGAAAAGATCGATACCGGGCTGGTCGATCAGGTGGCGCGATTCGGCCCCGTGCGCGGAAACGGTTCGGTCGCCGCGGCTCAGTGGGTTCTATCCGGACTCTTCGACCGTTTTCCGAACCTCAAGATTTTCTTCGCCGAAAACCAGATCGGCTGGATTCCGTTCTTCTTGCAGGGGGCGGACGTGCGCTATGACCGCCATTACCGGTGGGCCGAGCGGCTTCTCGGCTTCACGCCTCTCAGTCGCCCCCCCAGCGAGATCATCCGCGAGCGCTGCTTCTGGGGCTTTCAATTCGATCGGGTCGGCGTCGAACTGCGCCACAAAATCAACGTGGGCCGTCTCATTTGGGGTTCCGATTTTCCGCACCAGGAATCCGACTGGCCCGATTCCATGGGCGTGATCGAAAGAAACTTTGCCGGCGTGCCGGAAGAGGAGAAATACAAGATGGTGTGCGGCAACGCCGTCGAGTTTTTCCGCCTGGCTGAGACCTGATCAGGTCGGGCATCAGGGCAAAACGGGCGTGAGGCGCGAGGCGTGAGTAAGAGCCAGCGTTTGGCGGAGGGCCTATGAGCGCAAAACGCTTCTATTTTAAACTAGCCGTTCTCTCGACGCTGGCGCTTTTTTTCCTGTGCGGCCGCGGCGCGGCGCAGGAAAGGATCACGATCTCCTACAGCTCGGTGGACGCTCCCAGCGCCAACTGGTACATCGCCCAGGAAAAAGGGCTCTATAAAAAATACGGCCTGGACGCGGAGTCGATCTTCATTCCCACTTCGACGACCAACGTCACGAGCCTGGTCGCGGGCTACGTCAAGATCGGCAACGGCACGGGCGGCAGCATCGCCAACGCGGCGGTCGGCGGCGCCAACCTCGTCGCGGTCGGCTCCTTCATCAACACGCTGCCCTACGAAATGATCGTCCACGAGTCGATCAAATCGGCCGAAGCCTTGAAGGGAAAAAACGTCGGCATCAGCCGCGTCGGCAGCTCGTCGGACGTGGCGGCGCGCGCTCTGTTGAAGGCCTTGAAGCTCGAGCCCGACAAGGACGTCGCCATCCTGCAGGTCGGCGGCTCGCCGGAACGGGCCGCGGCGTTCGCCACCGGCAGGATCGCCGGCTTCGCCTCGCCCCCCGGCGTCATCCATCTGGCGAAAGGCATGCCCCACCGCGTGCTGGCGAGTATGGCCGACTTTCCCAAGAGTTTCCCGTTTCCCTACATCTGCGCGACGACGTCCAAGAGCTATCTGGCGAGCAACCGCGAGACGGTTAAAAGGGTGATGATGGCGTTGATCGAGGCGACGCAATTTTTCAAAACGCGCAAAGAGGAAAGCAAGAGAATCCTCGCCAAATATTCGCGCCAAACGAACGAGGCCTTTCTGGAGAGCGCCTATGAAGCCAATGCGCGCCTCTTCGAGCGCGTGCCGCTCGTAACCCGGGAAGGGATGGAGATGCAGATCAAGGAAGCCCTCTCGCGCCGTCCGAGCGCGACCCTCAGGGTGGAAGACATCGTGGACGACAGCCTCGTGGCGCAACTCCAGCAAGAGGGTTTTATCGACCGCGCATACAAGCAGTGAGCGGCGTGGAGAATAAAAAATCTGGGTTTCCTTTCTTGACGATCTTCCAACATGGCTAAGCCGCGCTTCCAATAGAATTCAGCCGCTCGCGCGCTTGCCGTTCAAACACCCAAGAGCTTCCGGGATCATCGCGATCGGGCGCCTGTGCGCCCGGTACTAATCTTTTTAGGTTGTTCAATATTAGACAGCAATTCCGGACGAGGCGGCGCAGGCTGTAGAGCAAATATTCCAGTCAGACGCGGGGCGAGCGTGAGTCGCAGTTCCCGCGGGGTTGTTATGGAGTCGATGTCCGAAGCCGAGCCATCCAAAAAAATGACGCGTGCGTAAACGCCGCGCGATTTATGGCCCAAGCCGGTTCTGCAAAAAAGTTACGGGAAGCGACCACCCGCGCATCGCGGGTGATCGGCAGGGGCGATTGCGGCTCATGCCGCCATGGTTACTGCGGCGCTTGTGAGCGATACTCTGCCCCGGAACGCTACTCGGACTATTGGATCTGTCACCAGTGCGGCGAGTTAAATCCGCGAATGGCAAAATTGCATTGATTGAAGGAGGTGTCTAATGGACTGGGAAAAAATCAAAGTGGGCTTGTGGGGTGCCGCAGCAGGGGCGGTGGCATTGGCCATTGTCGGATTCAACTATGGCGGCTGGGTGACCGGCGGTACCGCTCAGGCCATGGCGAAGGAGATCGCTGCCACTGCCGTCGCCGAGCGTTTGGGGACGATTTGCGTGGCGCAGTTGAACCGGGACAAGGCGAAGGACCAAAAACTCAGTGAAATGAAGGGCAAAGATCTTTGGGACCAGAGCCGTTATATCGACACGCAAAGTTGGGCGATCATGCCCGGCTCTGAGAAGCCCGAGAGCGGGGTCGCGGACGCCTGCGCCAAGCAGTTGTCGGCCAAGATCTAGACGCTCTCAGGGGCGAAGTTACATCGGGACTCGTAAGGTGACCCGACGACGGGTCCGTGGAGAGGAGGTGTGCGATGGGCGACAAAGGGAAGAAGGATAAAGATAAGAATCGGAAACAGAAGCTCGCCAGGCAAGAGGAAGCGGCCAAAAAAGCCCGGGAGAAATTTTCGCTAAAATTCCCGTTACCGAAAGTGTAGCCCTATTTCTCGCTCTCCGATCTACTCGCCGGCGGCGTCTTGCCGCCGGCCTCGTCGATCCCTGCATGGTCTCTGCCAAAACGCCGCGCATGAGCACGGCCTCAAAACCTTCCGGTCTTACTTGACAGCCGACACGATTTCTTTGTAGACCTCGTGCGAAAGCCGCGCCGCCGAACGAGGAGTCCGATCGCGAACGGGACAAAGCCATGGCGAAATTCAAAATAGAGGTCCACGACCGGCTGCAGGAGTGGGTGGCGGAGGAGAAGGGATATTTCAAGGCCGAAGGCCTAGACTACGAGTTCGTGGTGGACAAGCGGAGCGCCACGCCGTCTTCGCTGGTTTCGCAGGGGGAATCGGAAATCAGGCGCGGCGCGACGGAGTTTCTGGTGGAAGAACGAGGCGGCGACGTCAGTTGTGCCTGCCACTGGGCCGTGGACATCGCGGCGTCGAGCCGGCACGGCAAGCTCTGGCCGAAAGCGTACATGGTCGCGCCGGGCGCCGTCTACGTGCGGCCGGAATCTTCGGCGACGAAGATCGAAGATCTGGCCGGGGTCGAGATCGCGGTCGGCCACAGATCGGGCTCGCATTTCTCCGCGCTGGAGAGACTGGAGCCGTTTCTCGGCAGAGACCGGATCAGGCTCACCTTCAAGGGGCGGCGCGACATGCGCCTCGAAAATCTGCTGGAGGGAAAAGACGAGGCGGCCAACATCATCGGCTTTCAGGTTTATCTGGCCGAGCAGCGCGGCATGCGCAAGATCCTCGACGCATCTTTTATCGTCGGATTCCTCGTCGGCAACGAAACCCCGGCGGCGGAGCTGGAAAAATATTTCCGCGCCTTGCGTAAAGCGCAGCGCGATATCGACATCGACCCGTCTCCTTATAAGCACTACTATCTGAATCACCTGAAGGAGCCGCTCAAGAGTCTGGCCGACTATCGCGCCTTCGGTCCGGGCGAGCGTATTATCTTCGAGCCGTACACGCGCGAGATGTACGATCGCGCGGTGGCTTGGATGAGCTCCTGGGGTCTCAACGCTGAAATGGTCGGGAAAACCGATTACCGCGGCGCGGCGTACTGCGATTCGTGAGCCGGGTTCATTTCCAGCTTTTGATGATTCTCAAAACGTCAAAATATACATGACACTTTGCCGGCCGTGAAAAAGTTCAGAAAAGCCGAACAACAGATCGCCGAGAAAACGAAGCCACACCGGGCGACGCTGCTGAGTATTTTCCTGCTAGCGCTGACAACGGTGCTTCACGCGGGGCAACGGGACGATTCGGAGTATATCGCGCCATATGTTCCGACGCCGCAGGAGGTGGTGGACCGGATGTTGGAGCTGGCCGAGGTCAGGAAAGGGGACCTCCTTTACGATCTCGGGTCGGGTGACGGAAGAATCGTCATTACCGCGGCCAAAAAATACGGCGTTAAGGCCGTCGGCTTCGAGATCGATCCCAACCTGGTGAAGAGATCGCGCGACAATATTAAAGAAGCCGGCGTGGAGCATCTGGTCGAAATCCGCGAGCAGGACGTCCGGACCGTCGACTTTTCGCCCGCGAGCGTGTTGACGATGTATTTGTATCCCGCGGCCAATTTCCGGCTGAGGCCCGCGATCCTGCGTCAGTTGAAGCCGGGCTCCCGGGTGGTTTCCCACGAGTTCGGAATGGGGAATTGGAAGCCCGATCGGACTGAGCAGCTCATGGACTCGGCCGACCACTTGCGAACGATCTATCTTTGGCGCATCGGCGCGAAATAGGCGGAGAGGCCGTATGAAAACTTTCGCCGGTCTGATCGCGCTTTTATTTTTCTTCGCCGGCTGCTCGGCATCGGGACCTCACTTCAAGGACACGCGCTATGCGAAGCAACCGGCGCCCGCGGACAGGGCCAGAATTATTTTTTTCCGCGAGCCCGACGGGGACTTCAGGTCGGTCGAGCTCGACGTCGACGATCAGATCATAGGCAAGTTGGCCGGCGGCGAATTCCTCGTCGAGGACGCCGTTCCGGGCGAGCGCGGGATGACCGCCAGCCTCAAAGGAGAATTCATGATCAAGATGAAGCTCGAAGGCGGACAGACCTATTACATCCGAGTCTCTCCGCGAGAGGAGGCGACTTACAAACTCATCGGTTTTTTTAGCGCCGTCGGCTCATGGATGTCGCCGGCGGATGCTAAAGGCCATTTCAAACTTCAACGGGTGGGCCCGGAGGTGGCGTTAGCGGCCCTGGAGCAGCTCAGCCTCTCCGAATAAACAGGCGTGAGATCGATGAAAGGAATTTACGAGATTTTTCTTATCGTCGGCTGCAAGTCTCTCGGTTGTTCGGCCGGCGATTTGCCCGCCTCTTTATAAGACCGGGCCAGGCGGCCTTGACCCTCCGCATTCAGTTGACCTTGCAGGGTTTGACTTAAAATTTCCGCCTGCGGCGAGCCTTTTTGATTCGCCGGCGCGGACTTTCCGGTCTCGACGGCGACGTTGTCGTCGTTGATGAAAACGGCGGCCGCGAAGACCGTCGTCCAGAGTCCGTCTTTATTGCCGACCGCGGACTGGGTGATATTGGTGGTGCGGACGATCTTTCCCGACATCTTGAAAATCTGCTCGCGCTCGTCCCAATCCAATTCGGGATCAAATTCGATCCCCAGGGTGGTGGCGAGCATGCTGGCGGCGAGGTCTTCGGCGTATTCCCCCGCTCTTTCGTCGGTCTCGCCGAAGGAATGATGCTCGGAAAGATAGCCGTGCATCGAAGAGTCCGCGGGGACCGCCAGGCCGATGGAAGCCGCGACCAGCCGGTTCGGCTCGTTGTTGCTTTCCCGGTCGTAGACCGCGAATACGATCTCACCGGGCCGTAAGAGTTTTAATCCTTCGTCCTTGGGAATGGTCTTGCACTCGGGCGGGTATATGCTGGAGACGAGGACCAAATTGCAGTGGGCGAGGCCGGCGACCCTCAGCGCCATCTCGAAAGAAGCCAATTTCTCCTTGTGAACGCCGACTCCCTTGGTGAAAAAAACTTTCTTGGGAACCATTTTTCGGCCATTGTAACATCGGATGAACCGGTGCACAAGAAAAATTTTGCGTTGAGAGCAAAAAAAGGCGCGGGGCGCGAAGAAAGATGGATCTGGCCCGCCGGCTTATTTGGCTTTGCCGTATAGCTTGTCGATGAACCCTTCCTTCTCGATCTCGCGCACGATGCTGTCGTCGATCAAGCTGTCCACCGTCACCTTGCTTCCGGGGCTTTGCTTCAAGGCCTCGTCGAGCTGGATCTTCATTCCCTCCCGCGTCGTGTAGGGGACGCGCTCCAGAATCTTCACCGTCGATTGGTACGAACTTTCGAGATAGGCTTTGTTCGCGCCGCGGAGATATTTGGCGACGATCTTTTGCGTTCCCTCCTTGTTCGTCTTGAAGTAGTGCGACGCTTCGATCAACGCTATGACGGCTCTCTTCACCGCTCCGCGATTCTTGGCGACGTAACTTTTGGTTGCGACTGCACAGATGAAAGGAAGAGCATAAGGTTTCGGGAAATCGGCCATATCCGCGAGAACCCGATGGGGCAAACCACCGGGAATGAGGTGGACATTGCCGGGCGGAGAGGGAAACCCGGCGATGACCTTGCGACTGAAACCGGCGGCGCGCTCAGAGGCGCCTCCGACCTGAAGGATCGCGACGTCTTCTCCGGGTCTCAATCCGATCCCTTTTAAAAGTTCACGTGCGGCAACATCGGAAACGCTGCCGAATCGGCTGATGCCGATGGATTTGCCCTTGAGATCTTCGGGACTCTTGATGTTCTCAAGGACAACCAGTTCATAGGCCAGACTGTTAACAAAGCACGCGACGCTCACGAGGTCGCCCCCACGAACACCGCTGTTGGCGACGACGCTACCCGCGATATTCGCAAGCTGAACGTCCTGCGACACCACAGCCGCAGCGGCCACGGTGGAGCTCCCGATATAGACCACATCCGCGTCGAGGCCGTTTTTTTTGTAAAACCCGGCTTCATGGGCGATGGTCCATATCCCATTCAGAGAATCCGTCGAGCTGTAGGCGATCCTGACCCGCTCCTGCGGTTCCGCTTTCGTCGATGGAAAGACAACCAGAAAGAGCGCGAAGGCAAGTAGAATCCCGCGGCTGCTCCGCTTTTGATGGTTCATGAGGACCTCCTTTCAACTTCTCCTGGGCGGAACTTAACCCGAAAAAGGAAAAGATGAAAGATGCAAAATAATAGGCGCGAGGCGTGAAGGCTGTACGGGAGTTGAAAGATGGGACGATGGAAGCGGAGAAATAGCGCCGGGGAAGATCGATGAGATTCGCGTTTCGTTGCTGGCGCAATACGGAGCTTCGGGAGTATAATGTAAACGTTGCTGATATCTCTAAGCTCTGCGGATCGGCAAAGAGCGCTAAAACATGCAGACTGGGGTCGCTTAAAAAGTTCGATCAGAGGAGGAACGGCGATGGCGACAAAACCCGTAGGCAAAACGGTTGACGTGGAAATTTGGACCGACGGGCACCGGATACAGGGGAAGATATTTATTCCGACACAGGACAAGCCTTATCAAAGCCGGCTATCCGACTATCTGAATGACGCGGAGAGGGCTTTCATACCGGTCACCCGGGTGAGACTCAGCACGTTGAACGGGAACGAAGTATTGTGGGAGGGAGGATTTTTGGCGGTCAATAAGAACTCGATCAAGATGGTTAGAGTCGTCGAGGAATGAGGAGGTGCGACATGAACCGGGCCGGAAAAATCAGTTTGCTTCTGCTCCTCGTCCTTCTCTTCGGCTGCGCCGGCGAGCTCCGGCGTCCGGAAACGGCGGCGAGCGGCGAAGCGCGCGCTGCCGAGAAAGAACGGCAGGAGGAGAAGAAAGAGGCCGCGCCGCCGACGTTCACGTATCGGCCGTAGCCGGCGCCGGTCCGCCCTTCAGAGTCGCGTGCCACCCGACAAGTTCTCGGGCGGCACGCGGCTTGATCGATTCGATGATGCGGAAGGCGAGAGAGCGAGACCCGCCGCGTCAACTTAGGGCTTGAGCTTGATCTTGGCGCCCACTTCGCTGGTGCCGGTGGCAGTTGAGGCTTCCGCCACGGCCGTGGCGGGCCCAGACTTGAAGCGGAGCCCCGGGATGGCGAATACGTCAAGCGTCCACACATCAGACCCGCCCGTACAAGTGACCGGGACGGTGAGAGTGCCGATGCCGATGTTCAACAATCGGCCCGTAGGCTGATAAATGTGCAACGTGATGGAGGCGGACTCCGTGGCGGTGCATTCGATGGTTCCGGTCAAGGTCGCCTGGGTCCGGCCTGCGAGCAGGCTGGCGTCCTGATCGATGGTCAAATTGAGAATATCCGCGGACGCAGCTCCGACGGTCGCCAGGAGAACCACCAAGGCTATGGTCGGCCTGAAAAGAGAAGATTTAGGTAAGCAGCGCATTATCTGTCCCTCCCTAGTTTGTTTATATTTTTTCCTACAATAGGAAATGCTCGGACAAGAAGCAACCGGGAGGCCAACGCGAGAGAGCGCAAAAACCAGCGGTTGCGGAATGGGATATGAAGAGGAATCGCCGACGTCTGTAAACACTTGCCGACAAACGTTATAGCATGTCTCCAGGGCGAACCGTCGCGCTCTCGGGCGTTGCCAAATCGGCCTATTCATAGCTTCGGAATCCTGAGCGTTTTGCTGATCATGGCCGAGCCGCTGAGGAAATAGAGCGAGGAGAGCGGGTGCCATTTGAGCGATCCGATTTGAACCACGCCCAGCGGAAGATCGTCGTCGATGCGGTTCCAATATAGGCAGAGCGCAAGAACGACGACGAGGAACAAGCTCGACGGAATCGGCGTTCCCTCGAAATATTTGACTTTATCGCCGGCGGCGGCGATCTCGGCCGCCGTAACGTTATAGCGCGCCAGCCGGCTGATGCCGCACGCCACGAAGAACAGCTGAATCGGCACGTCCAGGACGCCGCGCATTCCCAGCCCATAGGCGATCACGGCCGGCGCCACGCCGAAGCTCACGATATCCGCCAGCGAGTCGAGCTCGGCGCCGAAGAGCGAGTGCGTCTTGCGCCAGCGGGCGATCTTCCCGTCGGCGATGTCCAGCGCGAGCGCGAGCGGCAACAGCCCCATCGCCAGGTAGGCGCGCCAATGCTCGGGCTCCTCGATGTAGCTCAGCATGGCGAAAATTGTGCCGGTGCCGGCCGCGCCGTTCGCCAGCGTGAGCAGATCGGCGGCGCGGTAAGTGCGCAGCATCGAGAAACGTGCCGGTTTCATCTGCCTGCTAACCGGGACCGTTCGCGCCCCAAATTTTTCCCTCTATCCACAATCTCGCCAGCTCCAAAGCATAGGCGTCGGCCTCGCGCCGCGTATCGAAGCTCGCCCTGCGGCGGCCGAATATCGGAATCTTTTTTACGGTGTCGTCTTCGTGGAGGCGCACCATCGCGGGCGCGACCCATTGTCCCGATCGCAGCCTGTGCGAGTCAAGCTCGATCGTGTGCCCTTTATAATTTATGCTCTTCATTTTAGTTTCAGTCGCGCCGATCTCAATACCGCACTTCGGGAATTCGAGAAACCGAAAGTCTCCCGGCGATTCGACGGGGAAGGGGGGACGAGCGCGAATCTTCGGCGGGGTCGCGTCGATGCGTCACGCGCGCGAATGATCAAGCGCGAGGACAGAAAGCCGGCCTAGGGCAGAGAAGAAAAAACGATCAGTCGTCATGCTTCGGCTGGGGACCCGGGACGATCCAGGCGATATCCGGATCTTCGCCTTCGGCCCGCGGCTGGGCATGCAACTTTTCTTCCTTGCGCTGCATGCGCCTGAACGCCTTTTCTTTCTGCTTCTGCTGCCGCGCCAATTCCTTCTGACGCTTTTTGAAGGTCTCGCTTGCCATACCCGCCACTCTAACATATACAGCAAATAACGCGAGCGATGCGCGCACAAAATTTTCGCTCGTACGCCGAAGGAAAATGCTACGATGAGACAAAGGCGCGGCCGTTTAAGCCGAAAGTCGTCGCGAACACGATCGCCGCGTGCTTGTTCTAGCGAGGTGATACGATGAACACCCCGGGCTGGAAGCGGGCCGTCAAGACGGCCGAAAGCGTTATCGGAGACGTTAAAAAGCTTCGCGGCGTGATCGAGCAGGCGGCGAGCAAGATGGAGACGCACTCCGACGCGCTGAAAGGGATCCTGGACGACTTGCAGTTGATCTTTCGCCTGGCGCGGGCGTGGCTCAAGGGAGACTACAAGGACGTATCGAAAAAGAGTCTCGTCGTCCTGGTCGGCGCGCTGGTCTATTTTTTGATGCCGCTCGATGCCATACCGGATTTCATTCCAGGTCTGGGTTTCATGGACGACGTGACGGTGGTCGGTCTCGCTTTGGCCGCCGTCAAGTCCGAGGTCGAGAAGTTCAGGGACTGGGAGATAAGAGTGCGGGCATGAATGCGCGGCAATTAACGCTCGGCCTCCTGGCTTTCGCGGTCGTCGTTCTGTTCGTGGTGTATTTCTTTTTCCATCGGGCGCCGGAAGCGCCGGCGCCGGCCCCGGCGGCGCCGGAAACGAAGAGCGAGGACGCGTCAGAGAATTCGAAGAAGAAGCTCGACAAAGCCGAGGACGAGGAGGATGAGGAGGAAGATTCCGAATCGGAGGAGGAAGAAGAGGATAAGGACGAGTCCGACGATGAAGAGGAGCCGAAGCCCGACGAAAAACCGCAGCAGAGCAAAAGAAAACCAGCGAAAGAAAAAAGTAACGAGCGCCGGCATTGACTCCGCGCCCGTGTTTCCACAGGTTTTTGTCAATTCGATTGTATTCTCCATATGACGAGGGTGCGAAAAAATTCATTGAGATCTGGAGGAGTTTCCATTGACAAGCGCCCAACAGCCGAACTATAAGCTAGCCCACAAAACCTAAAGGAGGTTTTATGGGTAAAAAGCTTTCGGGTTTTTTGTTCCCAGCCCTGCTGTTTGCCTGGGCTGGAGCCGCGTGGGCGCAGCCGGTCACAGTTTCCCACACCACCGAGTATGTGGTGAAGTTCGTGTGTGGCGACTCGAATCTTTCTTCGGGTACAGACTCCGAAACAGCGCCCGTGGCGCGAGGCAATTTCGTCACCGCCATCAATGTCCATAACCCTGGGACAAAGGATGTTGCTCTGGCCAAGAGGGTTACTGTGGCGCTGCCTTCTCAGTTGCCGGGAGGCACTTCTTTGTTCGAAGCAGCACTCATTCCTGCGGGTCAGGCTTTTGAGATCGACTGCCCCGATATCAGGAGGATCGCGGGCGGGATAACCCCTCCCCCTGCAAGTGGTATTACGGATTACAGTGATCTTAACGATGCGACGCTGCTCAAGGGTTTCGTCGTTATTCTGAGCGGGAAGATTGATGTCGTGACGGTTTATACTGTGGACAGGACGGTTCGGAACGTTGCCCAAAACGAGAACGTCGGCGGTAGCAGCAGCATTCAAGTCGTGCCGGTCGTTGGCCGGGCGAGGAAAGGAACCGTACAGGCTACTCCGCATCCGTAATGTTAATTCTAGCTTAGTTCATACTGCGAAGGGGCGCCAATGGCGCCCCTTCGTTTTTGTAAATCCTTACGGCTTCGGATTTTTGATCCAACCCGCAACTATGTCCACGGCCTCTTTCTCCATGCCGATGAATCCGTGCCAATGCTGGTTCTCGCACGGATCGACCGCTTCGACGGATCTTCTGGACTTTTGTTTCCCCGCAGTTTTGTGATAGAAAGGAAATACCTCGTGAGACGTTTCATACCGTTCAAACTCAAACTCCTGGTTGCCGTTTTTCCCCTCTTTGCCTTGTCTTGCGCCGGTTGTTCGCCGGCTTATGTCTTCCGCGCCGCGTATGAAGAGGGGAAAATCCTCTGGCGGCGGCAGCCGATCGAAGAGGCCCTGCAAAAGACCGATCTCGACCCCAAGACGCGGGACCAGTTCAAGCTGGTCCTCGACGTGCGCGAGTACGCGCGCGACCAGTTGAAATTCAACGTCAAAGGAAGCTACGCCAGCTATTCCTACGTCGATCGAGCGAATCTCACCTATGTGCTCATGGCGGCGCCGAAGACCGACCTCCGCCCTTACACCTGGTGGTTTCTGATCATCGGCCGGGTGCCGTATAGAGGTTTCTTTTCCCAGCAGGAAGCGCTCGCCGAAGCCCAGGCGCTCGAAAAACAGGGCTACGACACCTACATCCGGACCTCCGCCGCCTTCAGCACGCTCGGCTGGTTCGACGATCCGCTGCTCGCGCACCTGCTCCGATACGAGCGCGTGACGCTCGCCGAGACCATCTTTCACGAGCTGTTTCATAATACGCTTTACGTCGGCAGCGCCGGAGACTTCAACGAGAGCCTGGCCAATTTCGTCGGCCATCGGGCGGCGATCCTTTATTTTCGCGAGCGCTACGGCGAGAAGAGCGCGGAGCATTTAAGGGCCGTCGAGTCATGGAACGAGGCGCTGGAGTTCTCCGGCTATATCAGCGGCGTGGGCGCCTCGCTCAAAGAACTCTACGCGAAAGATTTGCCCGAAGAGGAAAAGATCAGACTAAGGGAAAAAATATTTTCCGACGGCCAGAAATACTGGGCGCAGCAGATCGCAGGCCGCTCGCGCCACCGCTACCGTTCATTCACGCAAGACAAAATCAACAACGCCGTGCTCGCCAATCATCTTCTTTACCTGAAGGACCTCGAAGTGTTCGAGTCGGTGTACGAGGCGACGGGGAAAGATCTGGCCCGTTCCGTCGTGGCGATCAAAGAGGCGGTGCGGAGCAGGAATCCTTTTGCAGACGTGCGGGTGTTGGCGAAAAAGCTGAACGGCCAGGATTCACAGATCGGCGGTCGCGACCCTGAATCGTCGAATGGCGTCGATGTGGGCGGAGGGAGTTGAGAGGCCCGCCTTCATCGTGTTCACCGATAGATGCGTCGCCCCGAGTTCCTTCCATTGAGCGATGGCTTCGTGCCATTTTCCCGGCGCACCGCCGGCCACCGACACCCGGCCTTCGATGCCGATCGTTGCAGGATCGCGGCCGGCTTCTTTAGCGTAGGCCCGTATTCTTTCGATCATCGAGCGAACTCTCTCGCCCGGCTCCGCCAGCGGAAACCAGCCGTCGCCGAGGTGTCCGACTCTTCGGAGCACCGGCTCGGCGGCGCCGCCGAGCCAGATCGGAATCGGCCGCTGAACCGGCAGGGGATTGATGCCGGCGTCCGTGATGGTGTGCCAGCGGCCTTTGAACGTCACCAGCTCCTTCGTCCACAGCGCGCGTAAGACCTCGATCTGTTCTTCCGAGCGCCGGCCTCTGTCTTGAAAATTTTTTCCCAGCGCTTCGTACTCGACCGGATTCCAGCCGATGCCGACACCCAGGCGGAGCCGCCCGCCGCTCAGCACGTCCACTACCGCCGCCTGCTTGGCCACCAGCACGGTCTGTCTCTGAGGGAGAATCACGACGCCGCTCACGAGGCCGATCTTCTTGGTCACGGCGGCGAGATGACCGAACAGGACAAAGGGCTCGTGAAACGTATCCTTATAGGTATACGGCGGGTTCCAGCCGGGCCGGCTCGCCGGATTGGCGCCGACGACGTGATCGTAAGCCATGATGTGATCGTAGCCCAGCGACTCCGCCGCCTGAGCGAACTCTCGCACGCCCGCCGGATCCGCGCTGATTTCGGTCTGGGGAAAAATGACTCCGATTTTCATCGAACGGCTCCGTTACGGCGTTACGATGAGCGGCGAGAGAACTTTCTCTTCCAGCCACGTCGAAAGCTCGGCGAGACTTTGCGGGCTGATCTCGTGGCCCATGTCGTATTCCCGGTAGGTGACCCGAGGATTGATGCCGCGCAGGATCTCGACCGATTCTCGCGCGCGCTCGATTTGGATCAATTCGTCGAGCGAGCCGTGCTGCACCAGCGTGGGCGGAAGGCTGCCGCTGTCTTTGGGGGAGAAGATGCCCGCCAGCTCCCTCGGCAGCCAGGAGCTGAGCACGGCGGCGGCGGCGAAGCGGTCGGGCTCGGCGAGCGCGAGGCCGTAGGACATCACGCCGCCCTGGCTGAAGCCGAGCGCGACGAATTTTTTCCGGTCGATAGGATAGCGCTCGAGCGCAGAGTCGATAAAGGCGCGCAGCCGATCTCGGGCAGAGACGATGGCCGGCAAATCGGGCGGACGATCCATCGTGAGCGGAAACCAGCCGTATCCGACCGCGCGACCGC